>SABF01000247.1 GCA_009929095.1 Erysipelotrichia bacterium | reverse complement strand
CGCTGCGCTCCTCCGGCACCGGCGCCGAGGTGATGAAGGTGCTCGGCGCCACGCCGGAGGGGGCGCTGCTGATCGACCTGTACGAACAGCATGCGCCGGAGGTAACCCGGATTTTTGCATCCAACCCTGAGGTCTCGCGGAAAGCAAAGCGCGCCCTCCGGCGGCTTCCCCGGCAACTGACGCTATGCTCATGAGGAAAGGAGGGCCGGGCCTATGATTCATATGGAAAGGCAATCCGAGCTAAGCTGAAAGAAGCTATAATCTGCAGTAATTTTGTTGTGGATACGAATTTGATAATTCCTGTGGATAGTGCTTATCCTAAAGAAGCCTATGCAGCGTATGCCATCCGCCCATCCATAATGAGGCGACTTTTTGATTATGTGGATCATCCTCAGTTGCTTAAACCGGATATTGGATTTTCTGAACAGATTCAATCAGTACTGATGCGGTCCTGCCAATCCATTGATCCAGATATTCCCCATAGAGTTCTTCAGAGAGATCCATCATCTTTCGTGTCCTCATCTTCTTTACTTCGGCAGGAATCTGCTGAGGCATATCGGCAGCTTTGGTACCCTGTCGCATCGAATATGGAAACACATGCAGAAAACTGAGATGGCAGTGTCTGATAAATGACAAGGCTTCTTCAAACTCAGCATCTGTTTCACCAGGGAAACCAACAATTACATCAGCTGAAACAGATGTATCCTCAGCCTGTTCACGAATCGTCATTATTTTATCATAATAGGCTTCAGTATCATATGGACGATTCATTCGAGCAAGCACTGTATCGCTTCCCGACTGCAGCGGAATATGCAGATGTCTGGCAATGCGCGGTTCATTGGCATATAAATTCAAAAAGTTCTGATCAAGTTCGGTCATTTCTATTGAGGAAATACGCAGACGCTGCAGAGATGGAGCCGCGTTCAGCATACGCTGCATCAGTTCGCCTAATGAAACATTGTATTCTCTTCCATATCGACCAGTATGAATTCCGGCCAATACAATTTCATGATGAGACTGTGATAAACGTACGGCTTCTTTCACAGCTTCCTCAGGGTTCATAGATCGTTCTCTTCCTCTTGCATAAGGAATGATGCAGTAGCTGCAGAATTGGTTGCAGCCATCCTGTATCTTTAGATATGCTCTGGTCTGATCCTCAAAATGATCCATGTGAAGGGTTTCAAATGGAATGGGGTGCTTCAGATCTGCTATCTCTGAATACTTCTCATGTGATTTCATGTATGAAGAGATATATTCTGGAATTCTATTCTTGTTTGCACTGCCTACAAGAACGTCAGCATCACTCAATGCACCTGGATCTATTTCAGCATAGCAGCCAATTGCGGCTATCACAGCATCCGGGTTTTCTCTTCTGGCCCGATGCATCATCTGCCGTGATTTCTGAGCTGCCGTATTGGTTACTGCACAGGTGAAAATCAACACTGCATCAGCCTTTTCAGTACCAATTGCTCTGACAAACCCATTCTGCTCCATCAGAGCAGCAACGCTTTCCGCTTCATATGCATTTACCTTGCAGCCAAGATTTACAACTTTAAACTTCATCTTTCACTCCATTCACCGGCAACGCTCATTGCATAAACTGCAGCGGTTTCAGCCCGAAGAATTCGATTGCCAAGAGAAATGCTTTCATAGCCCATTTCGGAAAGCCTCTGCACTTCTGCTTCACTGAATCCGCCTTCAGGGCCGATTGCAATCGTACCGGAATTACCATGCATTGCCTGAGAAAGCATTCGTGCAGCTGTTCCGGCTCTCTCGTATGCTGCAAAATTGCAGTCACTCAGATACTGTTCCAGCTGATTCAGTTTCACCGGTTCAGTTATTTCAGGTATTACATTACGTTTACACTGTTCTGATGCCTCCTGAACAATTGCATGCCATCGCTGCATCTGTTTGTTTTTCTTATCAGCATCAGCTTTAACAATACATCGGCTGGACGTAAATGGAACAATGCGATAAACTCCAAGTTCCGTCAGTTTCTGAAGCACAAGTTCAAATTTATCTCTGCGAATCAGTGCCGGACATACCGTAAATTTCATTTTTAATTAGTTGATAGAAGTATCCTGTGAAAGAACCATTGCCTTGAATTCCCTGCCTTCACAGTAGCCTTCTGCAAAATAGCCAATTCCATTGTAAACAAGCCGGATCATTTCGTGATCCAGCCTTACTACATTGCCGGCATGATGCGCCTGGCTGTCAGAAAACTGATAGATTTCGCCAACCTTCAGCGGTGTATCTGCAAAATACTGCTGCATAATAAATGTGGAAGACGGCTGTCAGTCGTCTTCTTCATCCTCATCTTTCTCTGGGTTTATTTCTACTTTGATTTCTATTACTTTTCGCTGATCTGCCTTTGTCACAGTAATATGCAGATTGGCATAACTGAATTCATCTCCGATCTGCGGAATATGCTTCAGTTCATGAATTACCCATCCGGAAACTGTAATGAAATCATATTCATCTTCTTTTGGTTCGACTCCAAACCGTTCCAGCATATCATCAATGTCAGCGTCACATTTTACCAGATAGACATTATCTGAAGTCTTCTCATAGTATTCCTTAACTGTATCGTGTTCATCCCAGATTTCACCTACGAGTTCCTCGATAATATCTTCCAGTGTGATGATTCCCTGAGTACCGCCGTATTCATCCAGCACGATAGCTAGATGCAGCTTTGCGGCCTGCAGCTGTTTGAGCAGCGATGATATTTTGGTGTTTTCACTTGTATAGATA
>SABF01000246.1 GCA_009929095.1 Erysipelotrichia bacterium | reverse complement strand
ATGCGGAAACTGCAACACCGCCGGCATTGACTGCCTTAGATGGAGCGACAATCATACCCGCTTCCTTAAGATAGGCAACTGCTTCATTGGAAGTCGGCATATTGGCGACTTCGAAGTAATATCTGGCTTTTGAGGCTGCGATAATCTTAGCTTCATCCATGCCAATTTCATTCTGGGTGGCACATGGCATATATACATCGCCCTGAACTGACCATGGTTTTTCCCCTTCGTGGAATTCCAGATTGAATCTGTCCGCAAACATCTTTACGTTTGCATTCCTGTTGGAGCGCATTGTCAGCAGATAATCGATCTTTTCCTCAGTGACAATGCCCTCGGGATCATAGACATAGCCATTATGACCGGAAAGGGTAACTGCTTTGCCGCCAAGTTCAGCAATTTTCTTTGCGGCACCCCAGGTGACATTGCCATAGCCAGACAGGATAAAGGTCTTTCCCTTAATGGAATCTTTCTCATGAGCGAATACTTCCTGAGCATAATACAGGGCACCGTATCCGGTTGCTTCAGGTCTCAGCAGAGATCCGCCGAAAGTCTGTCCCTTGCCAGTCAGTACACCATTCTCATAGGAATCCTTGATTCTGCGGTACTGACCGAACATATATCCGACTTCCCGTCCGCCAACACCGATATCTCCAGCCGGAACATCCGTGTCCGGCCCGATGTGACGATACAGCTCCGTCATGAAGGCCTGGCAGAAGCGCATGATTTCCGCATCTGATTTGCCATGAGGGTCAAAATCAGAGCCGCCTTTTCCCCCGCCGATCGGCAGTGTGGTAAGGCTGTTTTTCAATACCTGCTCAAAGCCGAGAAACTTTAGAATGGAAAGATTGACAGTCGGATGGAATCTGAGCCCGCCCTTATAAGGCCCTAGGGCACCGTTGAACTGTACACGGTAGCCGCGGTTAACATGAGGCTTTCCTGCATCATCGGTCCAGGTGACGCGGAATTCAATCAGACGTTCTGGTTCCACAAGACGTTCCAGAAGTGCATTGGTTTCATACTCTGGATGCTTTTCAATTACCGGTGCCAGAGAAGTCAGCACCTCTTCTACTGTCTGCAGGAATTCCGGTTCATTGTGATTCTTGGTCTTTGTTTCATCGAGCACACGCTGAACGTATTGATTCATAAGTTCCTCCATATTCTTGTAATAATATTTTACTTCATGATAATTCAGCTGTAACGTTCAAAGAAAAGAAAACAGTGCATTTCGCACTGTTCCTCTGAAAGAAATGCAGCTTACTTTTCAATAATCTCCATGCCGATTGCCCGCTGTACTTTATCCAGGTGAGCTTTGGCATAGACAGACGCTTTGGCAGCACCTTCCTGCAGAGTGGTTTCAATAATGCCGGAAGAATTGATTTCGTTGTATCTGTTTTGAATATCTTCCAGTTTGCCGCATACTGCATCAGCGACTGCATGCTTGAAGTCGCCATAGCCCTTGCCGGAAAATTCCTGTTCAATTTCCGGCAGCGGACGATCGTTGGAAAGAGAAGACAGGATCTGCATAAGATTGGCGATACCAGGCTGATTGATCGGATCAAAGTGAACAATATTGAGCGAGTCAGTTTTAGCACCCATAACTTTCTTGCGGGCAGTATTCAGCGGATCAAGCAGATAGATGCATCCTTTATTAGTCTCATCTGATTTTGACATCTTTTTTTCAGGGTCAGAAAGCGACATGATTCGGGCACCGACTTTGGCTACGAGCGGTTCGGGTATTTTAAACAGATCGCCGTAACGATGATTCATTCTGAGCGCTACGTCACGAGTCAGCTCAACATGCTGCTTCTGATCTTCACCAACGGGGACATAGTCCGGATCATAGAGAAGGATATCTGCAGCCATCAGAGCCGGATAAGTATAAAGTCCGCCGGACAGGTTCTTTTCTCCCTTGGCCTGCTTGTCTTTGAACTGTGTCATACGGTTCAGTTCACCCATATAGGTATTGCAGCACATGATATAGCCAAGCTGAGCATGTTCCTTTACATCTGTCTGCAGAAAGATTGTAGACTTTTTCGGATCCAGCCCGCAGGCCAGATACAGGGCGACACAGTCGCGAAGGTTCTTCTGCAGAACAGTTGGATCCTGCGGTACTGTGATGCAGTGAAGATTGGCAATGAAAGCATACATCTCATACTGGTCCTGATACTCTACAAAGTGAGCAAGTGCTCCGATGTAGTTGCCCAGGTGCAGCTGACCTGTAGGCTTGATACCGCTTAACATACGTTTCATATTGTGATTCCTCCCTGATTTCTCTGATAAACAAATAAAAGCGTCTCTTCAAATTTATGAAGGGACGCATAGTTGTCTGTGCGCGGTGCCACCCATCTTATCCATGAATCCTCTCGTGGATCTCTTTTATCGGGATACCGGGCCGACCGTCTGATACTGTGCTAGCAGGTTCCAGTGAGATTGCATCAAGGTTCATGGCTTTCAGCAAACACCACGTCTCTTTTATGCCTTTTATGCATCTCTGCACCTGATCAACGCAGTTTCATTTAATCACAAACCGGTCTGAACTTCAATCTTCAGTGCCTATGAATTTGTCCAGCTCATATTCCACATCCCTCAGATGATGGAATTTTGGATGACTGATCAGAGTTCCTCGGCTCATGACCATGTCTACATGGCGAAGAGTGCGAAGATCAAGCAGCGGATTGTGTTCTGTGACAATCATGTCAGCACATTTTCCTTTTTCAATGGAACCTGTCAGATCACCGATGCCGGCAAGCTGAGCGGCACGAAGAGTTGCAG
>SABF01000245.1 GCA_009929095.1 Erysipelotrichia bacterium | reverse complement strand
CTGTAATATCTGGATTCCGTTTCAGAATTGCAGCAATGCCATCACAGTGATCCGGTTCCGTATGATTCTGAATCAGATAATCTATTTTCTCAATTGGAGTCACTTCTTCAATGCGGGCAATGTACTGATCAAGGAATCTGGCCTCTACTGTTTCAAACAGTGCCGTCTTTTCACTGCCTTTCAGTACATAAGAATTATAGGTCGTGCCATAGTCCGTTGGAATAATCACATCAAATACTTTCAGATCAAAATCACGCATGCCAACCCAGTACAGATTCTCTTTCAGTTTTACACTTTCCATTACCAAAGCCTCCATAAATTTGTGTCTTCTATTATAGTCCAATGATCCATGCGAAGCACTTCAGATGCCCATAAAATCCATCAAAAAAAGAGAATCAGATTCTCTGGTTTGCAGAGTCCCTGATTCTCAGATTTCAGATACTGATTACTTGCTCTTTTTAGCAGCTTTCTTAGCCGGAGCCTTCTTTTCAACAGGTGCCGGTGCCATAGCCTTAACTGCTCTAACGTTGTAGAAGGAATTGTAGCCCTTGAACTGTGCAACAGTTCCGAGTTCTTCTTCGATCTCCATCAGGCGGTTGTACTTGCAGATACGATCAGTACGGCTCATGGAACCAGTCTTGATCTGGCCTGCATTGGTACCGACAACAAGATCTGCGATCGTGCTGTCTTCAGACTCGCCGGAACGGTGGGAAACGACTGCAGTCCAGCCGGCTTCCTTAGCCATTTCAATGGAATCCAGAGTTTCTGTCAGAGTTCCGATCTGGTTCAGCTTGATCAGTACGGAATTGGCAACACCAAGTTCAATGCCTTTCTTGATGTATGTGGTATTGGTAACGAACAGGTCATCACCAACGAGCTGGATCTTGTCACCAAGAGTCTCGTTCAGTTTCTTCCAGCCTTCCCAGTCATTCTCAGCCAGGCCATCTTCGATGCAGATGATCGGATACTTCTTGCACCAGTCAGCATACATTTCGATCATTTCTTCAGAAGTCTTCTCGCCTTCGCCAGAACGCTTCAGGATATACTTCTTCTTCTTGTCATCATAGAATTCAGAAGAAGCCGGATCCATAGCGAAGCAGATATCCTTGCCAGCCACATAGCCAGCAGCCTTAACTGCTTCCATCATGAGCTTCAAAGGTCCTTCATTGCCGAGAGTCTCCAGAGGTCCTTTGCCGCCCGGAATGGAGTTCGGAGCATATCCGCCTTCATCACCAACACTGGTGTTGTAGCCATAGCCCTTGAGGACTGTCTTCAATGCATGGAATACTTCAGCGCCCATACGAATTGCTTCGTGAACAGTCTTTGCGCCAACCGGCATAATCATAAATTCCTGAACATCGGCTGAGGAATCAGCGTGCTTGCCGCCATTCAGAACGTTCATCATCGGAACCGGCAGAGTCTTTGCATTAACACCGCCGATGTACTGATACAGCGGAAGTCCGAGTGCTTCAGCAGCTGCACGTGCAGCAGCCAGAGAGACAGCCAGAGTTGCATTGGCGCCCAGATTGGACTTGAATTCTGTACCATCGAGATCGAGCATAGCCTTATCGATAGCCTTCTGATTAAAGACATTCATGCCAACTACTTTCGGAGCAATTTTCTTGTTGACATTGTCAACAGCCTTCAGTGTGCCCTTGCCAAGATAGCGCTTCTTGTCGCCATCACGAAGTTCAAGAGCTTCGCGTTCGCCAGTGGAAGCACCGGACGGAACAATTGCCTTGCCCCAGGCACCATCTTCAGTCAGAACTTCGCATTCGACTGTCGGGTTGCCGCGGGAATCCAGAACCTCACGAGCCTGTACTGCTACGATATAGTCTTCGTAATTGTTAAGCATCTGTAATTTATTCTCCTCCTTGATTGGGTAATTACAAGATTTTATTCCGGAGATCAGCTGATCTCGTTGGAACCTTTACTTTGTAGCGTCGATGATCGCTGTGAAGGAATCAACCTTCAGCGATGCGCCGCCAATCAGTGCACCATCAATATCCGGGCATGCCATATATTCAGCAATATTGTTCGGCTTGACGCTGCCGCCGTACTGAATGCGTACTGCCTCAGCTGTTGGCTCATCATAGAGATCCTTGACCGTATCACGAACCAGCTTGCAGCAGTTTTCAGCGATGGTCTTGTCAGCAGACTTACCAGTGCCGATAGCCCAAATTGGTTCATAAGCGATTACCATTCTGGACACTTCTTCAGCAGTCAGTCCCTCAAGAGAACCCTTCAGCTCTTCTTTTACGACATCTGCAGTCTTGCCGGCATCATATTCTGCTTCGGTCTCACCGACACAGAGAATCGGAACGATGTTTGCAGCAAACAGACGCTTTGCTTTTTCAGCACATGCCTTTGAAGTTTCATTGTAATATGTACGGCGCTCGGAATGACCGATGATGCAGTATGTGATGCCAATTTCCTGAAGCATCGGCACACTGACTTCACCAGTGTATGCACCAGTATCAATCTGGTTGCAGTTTTCTGCAGCGACAAGAATGTGCTTGGCATTCTTAACAGCAGTTGCCACACACGTATATGGTGCAGCAATTCCGTAGTCAGCCCGTTCAGTCCCGTCGAGATTCGGTTCAATGCCTTTGAAGAATTCTTCTGCTTCACTGTTCAGTTTGTTCATCTTCCAGTTGCCGAAGATTATTGGTTTTCTAGCCATGTCAGATTATTTCTTGTCCGGAATAATAGCGATTCCCGGCAGTTCCTTTCCTTCCATATATTCAAGTGATGCGCCGCCGCCTGTGGAGATG
>SABF01000017.1 GCA_009929095.1 Erysipelotrichia bacterium | reverse complement strand
CTGTTGACGTTTGCATTTACCCAGCTCATGGAGAATCGGACAAACATGGATCTGGCAATCTGCGGCACTGCAAGTTCCGTCAGTATCTTGCATATATGCGGATCAATCTTGAAATAACTGAAGGTCATTTCAAAATCGAATTTTTCCTTGTTTCTGTACATATAAACGAATGACGCCGCAAATGATCCAAACTGCGACAGCACTGTAGCAATTGCCGTACCGGCTGCTTCCATTGGAATAATCGCAACCAGAAGGATATCAGCAAATATATTGATCACTGCCGCAATCGAGATGAATATCAGTGGCTTCTTTGATTCTCCCATTCCCCGAAGTGCTCCGACGATTGCATTGTATCCAAATATAAATGGGAAACCGATGGAAGTAATGATCATATAGTTCTGTGCCTGCTCAAGTGCTTCTGCCGGACAGTTGAGAACATTCAGAATCGGTCTGCACAGAAAGATCGACACCATCATAAGCACAATGGAAATCAGGATACTCATCGTAATCAGAGTGCCGATGGAATCCTTAACTTTCTGATTCTTCCTGGCTCCAAACAGTTGGGCAATATAAATCTGTCCTGCAGTGGATAGTCCCATTGCGAATGGAGTGATCCAGTCGGCTACTTCACCGCCGGTAGATACTCCGACAGATCCGATGCTTCCTACAAAATGTCCAATAACAGCCAAATCAACCATTGAATACAGCTGCTGAATCAAGTTCGTTAATACAATTGGTATTGCAAATATAATCAGTTTCTTAAGTATTTTGCCTTCGGTCAGATCTAATCCGACTTTTTTTGTCTTTGCTGCATCTTCCATCATTTATCCCCCGTACATGTTCGTATTATAGGAAACAATGCAGTACTGTAATTTTCATAAATGATTGCCTATACATATCATTTTCTGAACATTATAAAATCCTGCCTCACCTGCATCTGAATGCATTTTTTGATTTTTTGAAGTCTATTTTAACGTTATGGTATTCATGTGGAGGATTTATATATGAAAAAGCTGATCATTCGTGCAGATGATGTGGGATACACTCCGGTGAATAATGATGGTGTTTTCAGAGCAATTGATAATGGAATTGTTACGAGTGCCGACTTGATGCTTGACACGCCAGGCTCGCTGGATGCCATGTATCGTCTTCGAGAAAGGCCATGGATTTCAGTCGGATGGCACACTCATTTCTGGGGATCGCCGGTATCTGATCCGGAAGAAGTCCCTTCTATGATCAATGAAGAAGGACAATTCAAGTTCCGCCATAATCAAAGTCTAAAAGACACCTGTGTATATGAAGAACTGGTTCATGAGATGAGAGCTCAGCTGTATCGCTGCAGACGGGTTCTCGGCCGAGTGCCCGGATATACCTGGATTCATAATACTGATGGGAATTTCTCCAGAGCATTGATTCAGGTATGCAATGAAAATAATATTGAATATAATTTCGGATCGAAACCCGACCGCGAAGGCGGACTGGTTCCTGCCGATGAGAAATACCGGGATCTTCATATCTACATGCCAAATCAGCCGGTCGGCTACTATAAAATCTGTTATGACGACAGTATGCAAATACGGAATACTTACGATCCAGCCAAATATTTCATTGATGATTATGATCATCTGATGGATCAGGAAACAGTGCTGACAGCCTGGCATCCGGGATACCTGGATGAATATATATACAATGAATCCCGTCTTCATGAGGCTAGAATAAAAGACATCAATGCTCTGTGCTCATACGCCCTGAAACGATGGATTATCCAGAACCGGATCACTCTTGTCAATACAGACGACGCTCTGCATGGTACCAATGAGTATCAGAATCATCTGCGTTCCATTCAAAGTTCGCTGTATATGAACAAACAGCAGTAAAGCATGTCTCACGAAATAAACGTTCCGACAAACAGGAACGTTTTATTAAGTCGCCTGCGATAGTTTATAATCAATTCAAAAGATGCTGGAAGGGACAATATGATTACAGAACTTGGCAAGAGAATACTGGAATGCCTGATTATTCATGATGACGTTGTATCCGGTCAGAAGATCAGTTCTTTCTGCAGTGCATCCATTAATACGATTCGGAAAGAAATACCTTCGCTGAACAATGAGCTTTCAGACAATGGATGTGAAGTGGAATCCCGTACCTCACTGGGTTATACATTAGTGCTGCATGACCGAAAAAAAGCAAATCCCTATCTGGCTCGCATGCTGAAGCAGATCAAACGTTTTTCCTATCTAAACCTCGGTGAGTATTCCCGTGCTTATTTTGTTCTGCGTTTTCTTCTTTCCACTCTTGAGACCTATTCAATTGATCGTCTGGCAGATGAAATGTTCTGTTCCAAAAGCACGATCATGCGTGAAATTCCAAAGATGCAGATGATACTTGACAATTTCCATCTCATCCTGAAAAATCAGCGATTTGCAGGGCTTTCGATTGAAGGCTCTGAATTCAACAAGCGAATGGTTCTTCTGTATCTGGAAAAGACCTTCCGTTCACTGCCCGTTGATGAACGTGCGAAAGAATCACAGTTTTCAACAGCTCTGCTCATGAACATTGACCCGGATCTGCCCGAGAAACTGAGAACGGTTCTGCTGCAGCAGCTCAGTAAAAGCGAAAAAGTATACCTTCCGTATCTTTATACGCCAAAAGTGATTAATTATATTCTATTTGCCAGATCGCGTTCATACCTAAGAGACAGCATATCCTTTACCGATGAACAGCTGGAAAAAGCTAAAGATGACATTGTATATCCTTTTGCAGAACAATTGTTTTCAGCGGCTCCACAGATCATCTCTAATGATATCAATGAAACTGACTGCATAATCATTTCAATGCTTATTCAGACCTATCGCTCAATTGCCAAATCTGATGAAATACCTTCCAGTGAATATCAAGATAATCTTAAAGAAGCGCATGCAGCAATCGAGTTTATTATGAAACGATATGATATTTCAAATTATATAGACGATAAACTTTACGATGATATTGCCTTCTATTTATATACAATCAGCCGTTCTCTTTTATATGAAATTTGTCTGGACAAGGAAATACTAACTCCTTCTTTTGATACTGGGCTTTTATCAACTGACCTGTGCGTGGAGTTTGGAAAATACTACACTGTTGTCCATCATATAAAACTACCTGAAGTTCTCATAATGGGTGCATATTATATTTTTAATCGAGCAGCTATGGCTCATTCCTATTTTCCATATAAGCAAAGAGTCTGCATTTCCTCCATCTATGGCTTGAACTACTCCGACGATATAGCCGAGCATCTGATGCAGAAATACGGAAAATATATCAGTTCCATTACAACAGTCACCTATTCACATTCTGAATCATCAGACAGAGAGAAGTATGATGTCATTCTTACTGATGCGCTTATTCAGAATACCGTTTCAAACTGTCCGGTAATACCGTTGGATTTTTTACGATCTCCCGAGAATAATCGCATCTTCAGCGACTATATAGAACAGATAAACTTATCTTTCAGCCTGCACTGTTTTCCTGAGTCTAATTTCATCCATGCTGACTGTGCAACTAAAGAGGATGTGTATGCTGCTATTTATGATCATGTCAAAAATGATATCACCAATCGCGATGACTTTCTGAAAGACCTGCCGATGAAAGACTTTTATGTCAATTCCGAAAGAAGCAATGGCATGGCCATGATATCTTCCTTGAATTATTCATTTCCAAAACCGGCAATCTATTTATTTGTTAACAAAAATGAAATTCTATGGAATCAAAAGCTCTGCAAGTATTTTCTTTTCTACACGACTGGCTCAGGTTCTAACGAAGACATCTATAACATTTCCTTTTTCCTAAAAAAACTCGTTCACTGCCAATCTGATCAATTGAATCAGGCAATGGACGAGGGGTATCAAAGTTTAGTAAAGAATATCTTTTAGCCGCAGAAACTGAACTGGCAGTGTTTGGTCAAATCAGCTTCCCGTGGCATTTTATCAAGTAACTGATCAATGTTATTTCACACTCAGCCTTCGAATGATCAGCTTAGCGATAGATGAACTGAAGAATGTGCACAGTATAAAAATCGGAAGTTTCTTCAGCCAGATTATCAGCACTGCTGTTATTTGATCCATATTTGTTATACTCGTCAGAAGAAACAGAATAATCGACACTAGAATCAATATAACAAGCAGATCAGAAAAGAATAAATCTTCATTCGTATCTTTGGTAATATGAAAACATTTTCTCATGATATCTTTCAGACTTT
The DNA here is from genome assembly GCA_009929095.1 of Erysipelotrichia bacterium. Taxonomy (GTDB): domain Bacteria; phylum Bacillota_I; class Bacilli_A; order Erysipelotrichales; family Erysipelotrichaceae; genus Bulleidia. The sequence continues at coordinate 10,015 of SABF01000017.1, read as the reverse complement.
CCACCGGAATCTTATGATAGAAATAATCGGATAGAATATATCCAAGAATCCAGAACAACACCGTTTGGAATGACAGAAATCTGGCACCATCACGATAAGCCAGCAGAGTTGCCATAACGGTCATGCATGTACTTACAATTCCGTTTATGATTACGTTGACTTTTCTCTCTGAAATCATAGTTTCTCTCCATTGCTGGATATCACATTCTGATACCAGTAAAAAGACTTTTTCTTATACCTTTTCAAAGTACCTGATCCATCATCATTTTTATCGACATAGATAAATCCATAGCGCTTACTCATTTCACCAGTTCCAACACTGATTAAATCAATGCATCCCCACGCAGTGTATCCCATGCAGTCAACCCCATCAATCAGAATTGCATCCTTCATCGCCTGGATATGCTCGCGCAGATAATCAATTCGATAATCATCAATTACCGTCAGATCCTCAGTCAGATGGTCATAAGACCCCAATCCATTTTCCACAACGAAAACAGGAATCTGATATCGGCCATACAATTCATTCATCGCCACTCGCAGACCTGTCGGATCAATAGACCAGCCCCAGGCACTTTCTAAAATATAGGGATTCTTCACTGAATTAATCATGTTTCCATCAATCAATTCAATATCTTTCCTTGAAGTGCCAACATTGCTGTTGTAGTAGCTGAATCCAATGAAATCTACTGTCCCATCACGCAGAATCTGTTCATCTTTATCTTCCATATGAATCTTAACATGCTTGGAAGACAGATAGTTCTTCATATTGGATGAATAATTACCTCGTACCATGACATCACTGAAAGCAAAGTGTTTGTTCTTTTCCTGAATTGTGATCAACTGATCTTCAGGATTGCACGTTTCCGCATAAAAAGTAGGATACAGCATCATCATGCCAATTTTAAAATCTTTATTAATTTTATGACCAAGCTGAACTGCTTCTGCACTTGCCACAAATTGATGATGCGTCGACTGATAGATCAGCTGTTCGATATTTTCTCCGTCATTGGCGGTGATAGCCAATGAATTCTCCGGATGCAGCATGTTAACGTTAATTTCATTAAACGTCATCCAATACTTTACCTTGTCTTTATATCGTTTGAAAATAGTTTCACAGAATCTCACATAGAAATCGATCAGCTTTCGATTTATCCATGAGCGGTATTCAGTAACCAGGTTAAATGGGATTTCATAATGCGAAATCGTAACAACAGGTTCAATATTGTATTTAATGCACTCATCAAATACATGATCATAGAATTCCAAACCTTTTTCATTTGGTCTTTCATCATCACCATTCGGAAAGATCCTAGACCATGCAATGGACATACGATAGCATTTGAACCCCATTTCTGAAAACAGCCTGATATCATCTTTATAGTGATGGTAAAAGTCAATTGCTGTGTGGGAAGGATAGTTATAACCTTCCAGCACACCATTCGTTCTCAATCGTGGTTTTCCTCTTTTTCCAGCAACAACTACGTCAGCATTTGATAGTCCTTTTCCATCTTCACAGTATGCACCTTCACACTGATTGGCTGCGGTAGCTCCTCCCCAAAGAAATGATTGTTTCAAAGAACTCATATTATTTCTCCTTCAGAAAAGGAATCACTTGGATTCCTCTTTCGTTTTGTTATTTTGTGCCTGTTTCCAGTTCTTCAGCAGCAATCTGCTTATCCACAATTTTAAAGAACGGATACCAGATCAGTGTAGTAACAATAATCAGAACAACCTGCAGTACCGCTGTCTGCCAGCCCTGAGACAGAAAACCAGACAGGATCGGCGGCACAGTCCAACTGACCTCAGTGCCGGTAAGTCTTGGTACAATTCCGATTGCCATTGTGACATAGCTGAGAATGGTGCAGACGATAGGACTTATTACATACGGTATGAATAAGATTGGATTCAGCATAATCGGCACACCGAAAAGAGTTGGCTCACTGATACCGAAAATTGCAGGAATAATAGCTACTTTACCAACAGCTTTCAGACGCTTGCTCTTAGCTTTGAATACCAGCAGGAATGTAAATCCTAACGTGCAGCCGATACCGCCAACCTGAGCCAGAATACCGAATGTATTAGTGAAAATCTGCGGCAGAGGAAGACCAGCCTGCAAGGCGGCCAGGTTCTGACTGCTTGCTGCAAGGGTAAGTGGTGAGAACAGGGATGTAACGGTTGATCCGTGAATTCCACAGAACATGAACAGTGTTGTCAGCAGCTGCATCAGCAAGTATGCAGGCAGTGTCAATGCAAGTCCCTGAAGCGGAGTCTGAATGACGCTGTAGATAAAGTTGTGAAAGTTGCCGAATGTAGTTGCCGCAAATATGTTAGCGAGAATGACCGCAATGACTGCAGCAATGAATGCCGGAATAATTGAAGCAAATGAATCTTCAACAATTGTCGGAACTCCTTCCGGCATACGGATATATATCTTCTTATCCATGCAGAATTTCATCAAGTTGCAGACAAATAATGAAATGACCAGAACTCCGAATAATCCCGCATGTCCCATCCATTCAGCCGGAAGTGAAGCGAACAGTTCAGTAGGTGTCAGAAGCAGGTAGCTCATAACCGATATAACAATTGCTGAAACACCATTAATTCCAAGCTGCTTGCCATACTGATAAGGCAGAATCAGCAGCAGGTAGAAGGCAATGAGCTTCATCGTTACAAAGAACAGATTCAGGAAGACCATGATCAGTCCTGATGAACCAATGAAATCCTGCCATGGCTTAATGTCTACAAATGCGCCCAGGCATGCAAATGAACCAATGATAATGATTGGCAGCAACAGCTGAAATGATTTTCCCAATGCGTTAAGAAATTTGTTAGATGACAGTTTGTTTGCGATAGGCATCAATTTATTCTGAAGATAATCGATTAGCTTATTCATATTTCTCTCCCTTTAATGTTTCAATTGTTTCGAGTGCATCCTCTAAAATCTTTTTGCCATTCATCATTCCAAAGTCCATTGTGGGAATCACTTTGATTCTGTCTTCCGCGTCAGGATATTTCCTGATGAACTGGTCTTTCCTAAATGCCAGCTGTGGGCCCAGCAGAATGATGTCAGCCAACTTTACAATTTCATCCATTTCGCTGTCAGGATATGCTTTGATAAAACAGTCAATCTTAAGCTGATCAGCAGCTTCAATCATCTTTTTTACACATACTCCTGTACTTGCACCATGCTGACAGACAAGCGCAATATTATGCATGCTTTTTTCCCTCCTCATATAGCAGAATAATTTCATCAGCCAGAATTCTGATTGTTTCAGCGCTGGCTAGATGATCCGCCGCATGAACAGTCAGCAGATTCAGCTTCAAGTCGTTATCATCTGCTTCATAAAACAGTAGATCTGTATGTGCCTTATGTGCATTAACCAATGCTCCATCTGCTTTGACCATCGTTTCTGACGATAGATCAAAATGGCCTTCTCGTGCCTGTTTGATTGCTTCAAGCACCAGGCTCTTTGCTTCGCCTGCATTCGCAATCATCACCATGCACTTACTCGTTAAATCCATATATGCTTGATCTCCTTTCCTATGTGGTATCTTGTACATGTTCGATTCTGACTGATTTGCCGATTCTCTGCCTATTTAAAATTTCACTTTAAAAGTGAAATGTCAGCTTATGTTTTTATATGTTCTATCCCTCATAATGATGTTTGATGGTAACTGGAGGCTCCCATGAAAGACAGGAAAATTAAACTGCTGCGCTGTTTATTAAATAAAAATGACTGGCAGACCTCAATTTACTTATCACAGACTGCCGGATGTTCCAGCCGAACGATTAAAAAATACATCGCAGAAATACTGGATGAATATCCGGATCTGATTATCACTTCCAGAAATGGATACCTCATCAATAATCGAAACAAAACACTTGAAAACATCAGGGTCATGCAGAATCAAATGCCTGATTTCGAAAAAGAACGTCAGAAATATATCCTAAAGCAGCTTCTTCTGGCACCCAGTGAAGTTCAGAATATAGATAAGATTGCCGGTGACCTATGTGTTTCATCACTGACGATTTTGAATGATGTAGCAAAAGTCAAACAGAAAATCAGCAGTTATGACTTAACAATTAAGACCCGGAATTACAATTTGGTTTTCTGCGGTTCTGAAGCGCAGAAGAAAAAACTGCTGAGTACATTGATTTACAACGATTCAAAAGAGAATTTCTATTCCTATGAAATTCTTCAAGATTATTTTCCGAATATCAATATTAAATTGATTAAAACGATTCTTGTTGATACATTGAATAAAAACAACTATTTCATTGACGATTTCTCGCTTCAGAACTTACTGATACACATTGTCATCCTGATTCAGAGAAAAGATAAATGTGTCGTTGACAATGATAGGAAAGTGCTGTTCACCAATGCACATATTCAGAGAATCGTTAGTGAGATCAGCGAGAAAATATCAGATCATGTTCAGGTTCGATTTACAGAATCCGAACGCTATGATCTATGTCTGCTGATTATGACGCGGATTATCAAAGATAATCAGTACGAGTTCAGTAATGATTCCCTGAATGAAGTAGTCGGAGCCAAAGTGCTTTCACTGGTAGATATTATTAAAGAAAATGTAAAAAAAGATTTCAATATAGATTTATCCAATAAAGACTTCATCATTCGCTTCTCACTGCACCTTAAGAATCTCATTACCCGCTGTGAGAATCATATCGTCCTGAGAAATCCTGACATGCTGACAATCAAGGATAATTATCCATTCATTTATGATCTGTCGGTATACATCACGAATATCTTCACGAAATATACCGGTTATATCCTGACCGAAGACGAGATTGCCTATATTGCCCTTCATATCGGATTCCTGATTGAAGAGAACAAGGCAATCAATTCAAAAGTGAAAGCGATCGTAATCTGTCCAAAGCGTCTGTACTATTCCAATGTTCTGACTGACAAGATTCTTGATGTCTTTAAAAACAGTTTAGTGATCACTGCGGTAACCAATCATGTAGAAGATATCAATCATTATGAAAAATATGATTTATTAATCTCAACAATTGATATCATTACTGATTTTAAACATGTCGCAAGAATTTCTGATTATGTAAATCACAGCGATATTGCGAAAATATCCAGTCAGATCGATGAGATATTCAAAATGAAGACTCGAAATAGTATTGAGTCAAAACTGAATACACTATTCAATAAGGATTTCTTCTACTTAAATCACAATTTCAAGGATGAGAAGAGCGCAATCAAAACGATGTCTGATAATTTGTATCAGAAAGGATACGTCGAGCAGGACTTCAAAAATAAACTGCTGGAAAGAGAAAAGATTTCATCCAGTTCCTTCATGAATATTGCAATCCCGCATCCTCTTGAAATGTGTGCAATCTCATCCGTGATTTCTGTTGCACTTAATGAATCGCCAATTCTATGGAATGACAAACATGTAAATATCGTATTCATGCTGGCGATTAACATCGAAGACAAGCAGGTATTCAAAGATCTGTTTGATTTCATTACGGAGATCATCTCTGATGAGGAGAAAATCAGTGTCGTATTGAAGTCAAGAAACTATGAAGAATTTATTTCAAATTTAGTCAGTTTTTGCTGAGGGGGAGAAAAATGAACAAAGTCTTATTACAACCACTGCGAATCAAAAATATGATTCTGAGAAATCGTATTGCCTGTGCACCAATGACCGGACCTGGTGAAGGGCAGCCTTCCATTAAGCCTTCTGCTGCAGAATACGGCGGCTTCAGTATGCTGGATCGTTCACTTGGCGGTGCAGCCATTCTCTATCGGGGAATGAATCTTCCTTCCAGTCTGACGGATCTCGATCATGACAGAGAATATGGTTTATACAAATATAAACGTGAAATGGTCAAAGAACACCTGTCTGTCATGAAACAGAGAGGCGCCAAAGCCGGAGTTGAGCTTTCACATCCCGGACTGTATCAGAAAGAAGCTAATGGACTTTGCTACGGTCCGCAGAACGGAGTAAACGATCAGGGAATGAAGGTCGTTCAGATTGATGAACCGAAAATGGAAGAAATCTGTCAGCGGTTTGCTATCACTGCAAAGCAGTCAAAGGAAATCGGTTTTGACTTAATCCTGCTGCATTTCGGACATGGATGGCTGGCGCATCAATTTCTTTCCCCACACTTCAATAAACGAGACGATGAGTTTGGCGGCTCCATTGAAAATCGCATGAAATTTCCTTTGATGATCATCAAGGCCGTTCGTGATGCTGTCGGTCCCGCATTCCCAATTGAAATGAGAATATCAACAGAAGAATGCATTGAGGCAGATGACTTGTTACCCTTTGAAGATGTACTTGCGTTGATTAAGAGTGCTGAACCGTATATTGATATTGTGAATTGCTCAAAAGGTCTGGATATGATTCGAGAAGGCAATATCCATCATGCCGCTTCCATTTTTGAGCCTCACATCACAAATCTAAAGTTCTTGGAAAGAATCCGTCAGAATACAAACTGCTATATTTCTGTAGTAGGTTCCATTATGACTCCGGAAGAAGCTGAAATGCTTGTTTCCAGCAACCTTGCAGACATTGTCATGTTAGGCCGTTCTACTCTGGCTGATCCATACTGGGCTCTTAAGTATTCCATGAATCGAAATGAAGATATAGTTCCATGCATCAGATGCCTGCACTGCTATCATGTTTCAACAGATCATAAAAACGTTCAGTGTTCGGTCAATCCAAGATTCAACCGTGAGAATCGAGTTGAGCTGAATCCCGTAAAAACAGACCATCCCAAACAGCTCATTGTCGTAGGCGGAGGCCCGGCCGGCATGAAGTGTGCACTGACGGCACAGCAGCGAGGGCACCATGTCACGATCATCGAAAAGACAGATCATCTTGGCGGAAAGCTGAGTATTGCATGTCACGGTGAATTCAAGGTAGATCTGAAACGGTATCGTGAGTATATCATCGGACAGGTCAAAAAAACCGATATCAATCTCATGATGAACACTAAAGCAACTCCAGCACTGCTGGAATCGCTTCATCCCGATGGAATTGTTATCGCAATTGGAGCCGATCCAATTATACTGAATATTGCCGGTGCATCTTCTCATAATACAATCCAGGTTTCTGATTTCCTATGTGAAGAGCAGCACACCTATCAGAATTATGTCATTGTAGGCGGCGGAACCGTTGGAGCAGAAGTGGCACTTGATCTGGCCATGATCGGAAAACAGGTAACCATTATTGAGATGTCTGATAAACTGGCTGGTTCCAGCAATGATCTATATCGACTGGCTCTCAGCAAGAAAATTAAAAAATATCTTAATTTAAATGTTCTGCTGAATGCAACCTGCATGGCTATTGAAGATAAGGGAGTTAAGATCAGTCAAAATGATTCCATCTTCCATTTAGAATATGATCAGGTTATTTTCTCTATCGGATTCAAGCCGGATTTTGATGAAGTATCATCATTATTCAATATCTGCCCTGAAACATATCAAATTGGAGACTGTTTACAGGTTGCGACGGTTCTGGAAGCAGTCAATACAGCATATTTCATAGGCAATAATGTCTTCTCTGACAAACACCACGATTAACTCTGAATGATTCAGTTCCTCACTAATCACAGAAAATATAGATTAAGTTCAGACAGCCGTATACAAGATACGGCTGTCTATTTCTGTAACAGAAAAAACGTTCACTGCAAGATCCGTCGAATCAGGCAATGGACGATGGGTATCAAAGTTTAGTAAAGAAGATTCTTTAGTTTTCTTCCATTTCTTTGTTCATGTAATGGAATGCATCGCCAGCCTGAATAAATACAATCGGAAGATCGGCTGAGCCAATTGCTTCCGGCAGCCATTCAGTCATATATTTCATGCCCGGCTCTTCAAAGTTAAAATGTCCCATTTCAAGAATTGCTTTTGCCTCATGAAATGTCACAGCATCTCTGACATATGCCGATAAGGTCCAGTCGCATATTTCAAGCGGAATCATGACGTCAGCGTGAACGGCTTTGTTGATCTTATCCTGATCTCCTCTGCCCATGCAATGTTCGACAATATAGACGGTAGATACTTCATCATCCCATCTGCCAATCATACGGATGCCATTCAGGTTCAGTTTTTCAATCAGATAATTCGATAATTCTCTGACTGTTGTTTTAGGCAGTTTGTACAGCAGCGGCTTCATCTTATCGCCCATCGCAAATTCTTCCCATCCAAGTTCCTTCATAATGCCATAGAAAATATAGTCATTGCGAATACGAGTTTCCTGGTGCGGACCGCCGCCCATGCCATGCATATGATCATGGTCACGATATACAACCATTCCAGTATTCCGGATCAGTTTCTGCTTTTTCTTCAATGTTTCATTATCAATAAATCCATTCACATCAAACTCATCGCCGAAGAATATACTTTCATGGCTGATCAGTAGATTGCATCCCTTTTCTGCTGCTTTCTGAATCACTTCAGCAGATCCATAGCATGTCACTGCTATTCCAGTGCACTCCTGATCCGGATCCCCGCATTTCACAGCATCTCTGGTATGTTCTCTTTCAAATGGCTGATGCCACTCTTCCAGTTTTTTTATCACTTCACTGATTCTCATTTTACACTCCGCTTTCCAATAACATCTGCAGCCAGGCAGTCAATCATCATCTATAACCTGATCATCCTCATACATCATTTTTCCCGCATCCAGAACACTGTCTTTTCCAGTTAAAACAAGTGATGCCAGATTAACGGAACTGCCGATTCGCTGGTTAATCAGTTCCATTGCCATTGGCATGTTTACTCCCGTAATAATATTCAGATTTTCTTTCATCTTCATAAGGGACTGGTTGCAGGGAGTTCCGCCAAGCATATCTGCGAGAATTACAACTCCGTCTCCTGTATCAAGCCGCCTGATCTTCTCATCAATTCTGTCTCCGAATTCCACGGCATCATCTGATAAGGAAAGCGTCAAACAGGCAGTCTGCTTCAATTCCTCTTCTCCGAAAAACATCTTCAGAGAATCCATCATTCCTTCCACAAGTTTTCCATGACTTACAAACAGTATTCCTATCATATTCAATCTCCAGCTATATCTATAGCACTCAGCAGCACACTCATTTTGTAGTTTTACTGCTGTTTATTTCACCCATTACAGCTATATCCTTTACAAACTGATGCATTTTATCTTTGTCTCTTTCAAATACTCTTTCCGGAATAATCAGATTTGAACCGCCATCCAGCTGAATGATCAGCAAGTCTAGATATGAACAATAACCTGTAACTTCTTTATCTGCTCGGTTTACTGTCAGCCGATCTCCATGATCTATCACGTCAAGTTCTGATAATGCCAGTTGTTTTGACTGAAACTTTCTTTTAGCTGATGTTCGAGATACATCATTGAAAATCATTTGTGATAATAACAGTACCCAGACAATTGAAATTAGAACGGCTATAATCCACCAGTACCATGCAGCTTTCAGAAATATCAGAAATATTAGCGATCCCATTGGAATCCAAGTTGCAGCATGCATCCTTGCCTTCCTGGTTTCCGGATTGTTCTGCAGTCCAAATTCATAGTACCGCAGCATTTCATTTTCCTGAAGCGTGTATGTCAAGTGAATCACAGCCGTTTCTGTCATCGTGATTTGTCCTTTATTCTATTACGCAAGAATATGTGTGAAATATCCGATGATCGCTACCGGGATCATCCAGAGCATAACTTTAGTAGCAGACATTTTCTTAACCTTGATCAGATAATAGACGATAAATGCATCGATCAGAGAAAGGATTTTCGGCATAAATGCATCGAATACACTTGTCTGGAAATCGACTGACATTTCTCCGGAAGTAAATACCAGGCCTGTCTTCACATTCAGCATGCTAGCGAGAACGCCGCCGATAACAATGATGCCAAGAGCCTCAAGAGCAGGAATGATCTTTTCCTTAACATTGGAATCAAGCAGTCTTTCAGCACCGACAACCCCATACTTGAATCCTGTTTTGAACAGTGAATAAGACAATGCTCCATTGATTGCGGAATATGCTGCAAA
>SABF01000016.1 GCA_009929095.1 Erysipelotrichia bacterium | reverse complement strand
ACCGATAGCAGACTGCTGTATGCATTGCGAGACGGACATGTCCGAGCTGATGTCAGTCTGGCACCGGACGAAAGGAAGACAAAATGAGAGCACATATCAAGGGAAAACTTCAATCCAAACTGATTGGTGCCATGATACTTGTCATGATGGCGATTACCATTGCAATGGGCTATCTGATTGCAGTAAATTATCGAGATCGCATGGAGGACTACTATGCAAAAATAGCACAGGACCAGGCAAAGATTGCTGCTTCCTATATTGATGGCGATCGGATTGCAAAATATTTAGAAACTCTGCAGAAAGATGATTACTACAGTACGGTTGAAAAACAGTTGCTGACGATTAAGAAAACAGTCGGGCTGAAGTATCTTTATGTTGTCATTCCTTATGAAGATCATATGGTCTATATCTGGGATGTCGGGGAACAGGGAGAAGCAGGAATCTGTCATCTGGGCGATTCGGATGTATATTATGGCAAAGGCAAAGATTTCATGGTGAATGCCTTCAGAAATCCCGGCTCCAATGAATCCATTCTGATTACCAGCAGTGAGGAATACGGTTATATTGCTTCTGCATACAATGCAGTTGTTGACAGCAGCGGCAAGTCAGTGGCATTGGCCAGTGTTGATATTTCCATGGATGAGATCAACTCTGATATCAGAGCGTTTGTTGTCAAACTGGTTGAGATTATGGTTTTGATATCTGTCATAGCTGCAGGGGTTTATATTGCTTACATTAAGCGGAAAATCGCAAAACCGATAACTGCACTGGCAAAGGCAACCGGCAATATCAAAAACAGCATGAATGATCTGCAGAGCTGCAAGGTGAATATCCATACCGGAGATGAAATTGAAACACTTGCACAGTCATTCAACTATATGACGGAAGAACTGGAATCCTATATCGCTCATCTTTCACAAGTCACCGCTGAGAAGGAACACATTCGTGCAGAGCTGAATGTGGCTACGCAGATTCAGGCATCGATGCTTCCATGCATATTTCCGCCATTCCCGGAACGGAGTGAATTTGATATTTATGCAGTTATGTATCCGGCCAAGGAAGTTGGCGGAGACTTCTTTGATTTCTTCATGGTAGATAAGCGTCACATTGCGGTGGTTGCAGCCGACGTTTCAGGCAAGGGTGTTCCGGCAGCACTGTTTATGGTGATTGGCAAGACTTTGATCAAGGATCACTCCCAGAACACGCTGGATCTTGGAACCGTGTTCTCTGAAGTCAATGATCTTCTCTGTCAGTCTAACAGCGAAGGTATGTTCATCACTGCATTTGAAGGCGTTCTGGATCTGATAACCGGTGAATTCAGATTTGTCAATGCCGGACATGAACTGCCGTATATTTCCAGGCATGGAGCTCCGTATGAAGCACAGAAGATTCAGCCGGGATTTGTACTCGCTGGCATGCCGCATATTAAATACAAAGCTGGACGCTTTACCATGGAACCGGGTGATAAGCTGTTCCAATATACGGACGGCGTAACAGAAGCGACAGACAGTCAGAATCAGCTGTATGGCATGAATCGACTGGCAAAGGTGCTGAATAACAATATCTCTGCATCGCCAGAACTGCTTCTTCTGGCAGTAAAGGAAGACATTGACGTGTTTGTTGGCGAAGCGCCGCAGTTTGATGATATTACCATGCTTTGCCTTGAGTATAAGCAGGCAATGACTTGCAAAGACAATCGTGATGACAGCATCTGAGGTGACATTTTTTACAGAATATTATGTCAGATAAGGGAGAATGTGAAATGAAATATGAAAGACCTAAATTCGGCTTGCTTCTAAAGTCTGTACTTGCAGCAGTGCTTTTGATGAGCGGCTGTTCCAAGCCCGCTGACTCTCAAAGCAGTGAACCTGCTGCCGCTCATCCGACACCGTCGTCAAACACTTCAGATAAATCATGCGCACAGGATCCGACACCGTTTCTTTCAGCGAAAATCGTGACTGGATCCAGCACAGTACTCTATCGAAAAAACGGCACAGTTATGATTCCGGCCGGTCATACTGAAGCAGGGGCAATGCTGGATATTTCAGATGCAGCAGAAGGTGGATATCTGATCGTCAGAGACTCATCTTTCTATATCGATGCATGCAGTGTTCAGGCTAGCGAGCGATGGTATCCCAATCGAACCAATTTGATTCCTTACGCGGAACAGCTTTTAACCGCAGACGACTATACAATTCAGGATGAAAAGGGAAAGACACTGGTTCATATGCAGGGTACATCAGACACTTACAGAATTTATGTCACACCTTCTGAATCTGATCCGAGGTATGGTATTCGCTTTCAGAATGGCATCTATTATATTCCGTCTTCTGAAGTGCAGTCGGTAAGTCATGTTTCAGATGATGTGCCTGCAGCTTCTGCCTCTTCAGTACCGGTTCTGATGTATCACTTTTTCTATAGTGCAGCATCAGGAGAAACAGGCAAAGACGGAAATTGGGTTGAAGTTCAGGAGTTTGATCAGCAGCTTCAGTATCTGCAGGATAATCAGTATGCAGTTCTTTCCATGCGGGAAATTGAATACTTCATGGAAGGCAGAGCACAGGTGCCGGAGAAGTCGGCGGCGATCACGATTGACGATAACGATGCGTCGTTTCATGCCTGGGGTTATCCAGAACTGAAGAAATCGGGATAAATGCATGTCTGTTTGTTATATGTGGCTGGGCTGGTGAAACAATGCCATATGATCTATGGGAAATGAGGGAAGACGGCATTGAACTGCAGTCGCATAGTTTTCTGATGCACCAGGGCGGCTGCTCTGGACAGGGCCATGGCGGCAGGCTTCTATGCACTGATTATGAAACAGGTGTAGCAGATACGAAACAGTCATTTGATTATCTGGATGGCGGATTTGTTTACTGCTACCCGTTTGGTGACGTAAATGACAGCGCAGAAACAATTATCAGAGATGCCGGTGCCAAACTTGCTTTTACAACGGAACACGGGAAAATTGATCCATCCATGAATCCGCTGCGTCTGCCGCGCATTCGCATACGCGGCGGGGAAAGCCTGGAACAGTTTGCGGCTTCTGTGCAATAGAGGATTGAAAAGCAAATAGAAGCCAAATGTCCCGGATTCAGACAGGCAGGAATCAGTTACGGGTAACATCAGTCCGAATCCTGGCAGTATATTGTTGCTCTGAACTTCCCATCGTCGCTTTTTTACTGGGACCTTCCTATGATATAATCATTAGCGCGAAAGGAGTGTGTTGCCTTGTCGACTTATAACCTGAATTTGACGCTCGAAAATATTCGGACGATCACAGTCATGTTCATCGATATATTCGTGATGTGGCTGGTTTTATACTATTCAATTCGAATTGTCCGTTCCAATAGCCGGACAATTCAAATATTCAAGGGGATTCTGCTGGTGCTGATTATCGACGGCATTGCAAAGATATTCGGCCTGAAGACACTGGCTTATTTTTCCGACATTTTTCTGAACTGGGGGTTTCTGGCGATCATTATTATCTTTCAGCCGGAGATTCGATCTCTCTTGGAGAAACTTGGCAAGTCCAATGTGTTTTCACGCATTACAACCCTGACCGGTGATGAAAAGGAAAATCTCGTTGATCAGATTGTAAAGGCTGCAATGCTGCTGAGCCAGGATCAGACTGGTGCATTGATCTCCATTGAACAGTCGCATTCACTTGATGATTTCATAATGACCGGAACGAAGCTCAACTCGGATGTGACTGCAGAATTATTGACATCGATCTTTGTTACTTCTACACCGCTTCATGATGGTGCTGTAATTATTCAGGGCGACAAGATTGCCTGTGCAAGTGCATATTTCCCACCGACTAATCTGGAACTTCCATCTCGTTTCGGCGCAAGACATCGGGCTGCAATTGGCATCTCGGAAATTACTGATGCAGTGACGATTGTCGTCTCTGAGGAAACCGGCAATATTTCGGTAACAGAAGGCGGCAAGATTTTCCAGGTCAATAAGAAACAGCTGCGCGATTATCTGCTGCGTGTGATCTGCGGTGAAGAGACCGAGGTTTCCGGCGGATCTCATCGCAATTCTCAGACTCCTCCGGCTCGCGATGTCGTGATTGATGATACCAATGAACTGCGCCGCAGACACAGTGAAAAGGTTAGAAATGGCAATGTCAAGAAACAGGAAACAAGTGTTCTGAGCAAGCTTGCAATTAAGAAACAGGAAGAGAAAATCCCTGAGAAAGTGGAAGCGGAAGAAGTGATTCCAGCCGAAACGGATACTGTCATTGCTGACAGTGAGAACGAAAAGATTGAAGAACTTGAAGAAGAACTTTCTGAAATCAAACTTCCCCGCAAGAAGGAACGTCCAATTCCAAGTTATCCAAAGGATGGCGCAGGAAGAAGATTTGAGGAAAATGACAGCTATGTAACAGGGAATCGTCAGAATGCATCTGAAAATCATATCCGACCGATGTCTGCGCCTGAAAACTATGCGACATCCAATCCTGCATCACAGGATGATGTCAGATCGGCTGAACAGGCTGCACCTGCGGCTTCTTTGGATACGGATGCGTCTTCACAGCGCATGACACCGGAAGATGTTCAGGCGGCACGCGAACGTGCCAAAATGATGTATTCTTCCACTAGACAATCAAGCCGACCCGTTTCCAGCGAACAGACTGAAAAAAATAATGAGTCTAGCACAAGCCAGTTTGATACCAGAAAAATCGACTTAACAAAACTAATGGGACTCAATGATGATCTCAATAAGACACTGAAAATGATCGACAGCATGGATGACGAAGATTCGAAGAAAGCCTCTAAAAAAGGAGGTGAATCGTTATGACAGATAATAAAGGAAGAAACGGTGCTGATTCAGAAAAGCAGAATTCTGAACAGGAAGCGAATTCCAGTAAAACAGAACTTGCCAATCGAATTGCCCACCAAAGTCGCAAAGTTGCCACTACCTATCAGCATATCGAAGATGGAATTCTTCGTGTTATCCGCTGGTTCTCCTCCTTTATCGACCATACACTCTTCAATCGCCGCTATACAAAGATGGTTGCTCTGATTCTTGCAGTGCTCATGTATGTTATGGTTAATTACAATTCTCAGTCTTCGCTGTATACCCAGCCGCTGAAGTATTCACGTGAACTTGCTTCTCAGAAGGTGACAGCAAAATACAACAGTGATGTATTTGAACTAAGCGGTCTTCCGACAGCAGCAGATCTGACGGTTGTGGGTGATGCAACAAGCGTTACCAATGCGGCGACCAGTTCGGCTGGAGTTATTGTGGCAGATCTGGAAGGTCTGACAGAAGGAACTCATGAAGTAAAGCTTACTGCCGAAGGCTTTGGTGACAGTGTCACGGTTAAAGTTGATCCGACCAATGCTACGATTACGCTGAAGAAGAAAACCACACAGCAGTTTGAACTATCCTATGATTTTATAAATCAGGATAAGATGGATTCCATCTACAGTGTCGGCACACCGGAATTTGAATATACCAAAGTGAATGTCAGAGCATCCAAGGATACGCTTGGTACAATTTCCTTTGTAAAAGCGCTGATCGATGTTACTGGTCAGACAGCAGACTTCACACAGGAAGCGAAGCTGATAGCTTATGATGCCAATGGGCAGCCGGTAACTGCAGATATTGTTCCAAATACTGTTCATGTATCAGTACCAGTTACTTCGCCGAACAAGACTGTTAACATTGAAGCAGAAGTCAGCGGAACGGTTCCGAATGGCAAAGCAATTGAATCCATTTCGATGGATCAGCAGACGGTTACTATTTATGGATCGGAATCTGTGCTTGGTCAGATCGAGAAGGTTGCAGTTACATTGAACGCCTCATCACTGACGAAGGATATTTCGACTGTGCTGAGACCAATTACGCTGCCAACAGGTGCAAACTCTTCCAATATTAATCAGGTGACTATGACGGTCACCCTGGGAGACGGCGTATCTAAAACGATTGATGGCGTCAAGATCAACTACAAGAACAACGTGAATAACTACAAAGCATCACAGCCCAATAACAAGACAACGACCAGTATTACAGTATTTGGCACGCAGGCAAATATTGATGCGATCACAGCAGACAATATCAACGTCTATGTTGATATGAAGGATGCTCAGCCTGGTGTTCAGGATTTTCCGCTTCAGGTCGATCAGCCAAGCAGCGGTTTGATTACCTACAGCTTGACAGAATCAACATATACATTGAATGTGCTGGGTGAGTCTAATACTTCCACTGACAGCAATACAGAGGCAGGTGTAAACAATGGGTAGATATTTTGGAACAGATGGAATTCGCGGAAGAGCCAATGAAGGACTGTCTGCTGAACGGGCATTCCTGGTAGGACGCTATCTTGGCTATTATTTTTCAAAAGATGGCCGTCACAGCATTATTATCGGCAAGGATACCAGACTTTCTTCAAGCATGCTTGAAAATGCACTGGCTGCCGGAATTGCTTCTGAAGGATGTGATGCATATCTTGCCGGCTACTGCCCGACACCGATGATTGCCTATCTGACAAGAGTGGAAGATTTTGCCTGCGGTGCCATGATCAGTGCCAGCCACAATCCGTTTTATGATAACGGCATCAAGATATTCTCCAAAGAGGGAATTAAACTGTCAGCTGATATTGAAGGACTGATTGAGGATTATATTGATGGACTGACCGAAATTGAATATCGGATCGATGCAGAGATAGGTCATATTGAAGAGTATCCGAAAGGCATCGAAGACTATTTGAACTGGGTAAAGAAAGAAATCAATCTCGATCTGACCGGTTTCAAGGTTGCCATGGACTGTGCAAATGGATCCAGTACTTTTACTGCACCAAGACTCATCGAAGAGCTGGGCGCTGAAGTTTATGTGATGCATAACGAACCAAACGGGACTAACATCAATACCCAATGCGGATCTACACATCCGGAACAGTTCATTGAATTTATGAAGGAACATCCGGATTATGATCTTGGACTGATGTTTGACGGAGATGCTGACCGTCAAATTATGGTCAGCCCGCTTGGCAATCAGATTACGGGTGATCATGTACTTTATGTAACCGGTAAGTATTATCGAGATCTTGGAAAACTGAATCACAATACGATCGTGACGACTGTTATGGCTAATCTGGGACTCTTCAAGGCAATGGAGAGAGAAGGAATCAAAGTTGCCAGTACACAGGTTGGTGACAAGTATGTATATGAACAGATGTGCAAAGAGGATGATATCGTCGGCGGCGAACAGTCTGGACATATTATATTCAAGCATCATGAAACAACTGGTGACGGTCTGATTACAGCTTTGATCTATCTGAAAATCATGAAGGAAACTGGGAAAACAGCTGAACAGCTTTTGGAAGGTCTGAAGATTTATCCTCAGCTGCTGGTCAACGTCAGGGTGAAGAATAAAGACCAGGCGATGAACGATCCGGAGGTCAAGGCAGCAATCAGTGAAGTGAACGTAAGCCTGAATGGCAATGGGCGAATCTTAGTAAGACCGAGCGGCACTGAACCTCTGGTCAGAGTAATGGCAGAAGCTGAAACAGATGAAATCTGCAAATATGAAGTTGAAAAGGTTGTCGGCGTTGTAAAATCAAAGTTTGGAGCAGATTAGCATATTCAGGCGGTTTCGGCAGATACATGTCCAGAGACCGCCTGCTGTGGACTATAGAGCATAGATCAGAACAGGCACTTTCTTGTAAAGTTTCCCGATGGCAGACCATGATGGAAGTGAAACCGCACTGAAAGCCATTGTACGGGTCAGATAGTGATTGGAGCTCTTGGCTCAGTCGGTTATTAGTCTGCAAACTATGAATGCTTTAAAACGCTTTGAAACTCCAGGCTTTGTGTTAGAATTGTCGATGAAGTAGAGTGTAAATCAATGAAGAAAGTAATATCGGTAGTAGAAGACGAAAAGGATCTGAATGAACTGGTCCGCAGATATCTTGAAAAGGAAGGGTATGAAGTACGATCATACCTGACTTTTGACGAGGCCGAAATACATACTTCAGATGAAGATGTTCATCTGTGGATTCTTGATATCATGCTGGGCGATAAGAGCGGCTTTGATCTGATCGAAGAGATTAGGCGCCGTAATCCGGATGTGCCGGTTATTTTCATGTCTGCCCGAGATAAAGAATTTGATCGCGTCATCGGTCTTGAAAAAGGCAGTGATGACTACATTACCAAGCCGTTTTCTCCAAAGGAACTGGTGCTTCGCGTCAATAATATTGTGCGTCGTACTTACAAAGATGACAGTGTGCGCATTGCAGTGGACGGCTATGAAATAGATGAAGCACAGCGTGTGGTATACAGTCACGGAGATAAAATTGATCTGACTACTAAGGAGTTTGAACTGCTCATGCTGTTTGTAAAGAACAGAGAAACAGCTTATTCCAGAGAACAAATACTGACCAGAGTATGGGAGACCAATTATTTTGGCAGTGATCGTGTCGTTGATGATACGCTGAGAAGACTTCGCAGAAAGATGCCAAACCTGAGTATCCATACGATCTACGGCTTTGGCTATCGTTTGAGCTGAATATATGAAGCGTCTCTGGCTCTGGCTGAGAGAATTTACGCTGACCCAGCAGCTGATGGCAATCGTCATTCTTGTCATCACTGTTTTTGCGTCGTTTCTGTTTACATTTCTTTCACCAGCAATCAATTCATTCACTACAAATGAAATGTATCGGATGATTTACAGTTCTCAAACATCCATGGTTTTTTATCTCAACAGCAAACCAACGGCTATACCGGATTACACCATCACAGATGATTCCGGCATCATTCATGCCATATATGATACTGACACACAGGAATTTATGATTCTCGGCTCCAGTACACTTGACGGACTGCTGCTTGACAGTGTCAGAACAAATCTGGCAGATATGGCAGGAAAGACAGCGGACTATTCCTATACGGCTGTTAATAAATCTGCCGGATCCAGCATGCTCTATACTGCTGCGCGGCTGAATGACGGAAAACTTCTGGTATCCTTCCTACCAAGCATCTATGAGACCTCATTCAAAACCATGCTTGTGAATAACATTGTCAATGTCAATGTCATTGTTGCTGTTATTCTGTTTTTGATACTGATGCTGTGGGTCACTACTCTGATCATTCCGCTGAATCAGATTAGGAATTATATCAATCGGATTCGCAAGGATGAGCCAGCTGTACTAAATGTCAGCCGCCGTGATGAAATCGGAGAAGTTGCAGATGCGGTGCGTGATATGGAAGATGAACTGCAGAAACAAAATCGTGAGAAGCAGGAAATGATTCAGAATATCTCGCATGATCTGAAGACGCCGATTGCCACAATCCGTTCTTATTCCGAGTCTATCAAGGATGGGGTCTATCCGTACGGAACACTGGAGAAATCCATTGATGTTATCATTGAACATGCAGATCGTTTGGATAAGAAAGTACGCAGTCTCATCACGCTGAATAAGATGGGATATTTGCAGGATTCCTGTGAACCGGGCGAGAATCTGGAAATGACGGCAGTAATAGACAAGGTGCTTCTATCTCTCAAAGTCATTCGCCCTGAAGTTACTTTTGAGCGAGTGCTGGATCATGATGTTAAGTTTCATGGGGATGAGGATTCATGGAGAATTGTGGTAGAAAATCTCGTGGATAATGCGCTTCGCTATGCGAAGTCATTGATTCGTCTCGAGCTGCATACCGGAGAACTGCTGGTGATCAATGATGGCAGACTGATCGAAAAGGATCGTATTGGCAAGCTGTTTAAGCCGTATGAAAAAGGTACAGATGGTCAGTTTGGTCTGGGACTTTCCATTGTTTATAAGATCGTGTCTATCTATGGCTATCGAGTAGAAGCGGAGAATCTGAAGGACAGTGTATGTTTTCGTGTATTCCGTGAACTGACGGAAGATGAGAAAAAAGAAAAGCAGAAGGAAAAGAAACAGGAAGAACGCAAGCAGCTTCGAGAAACGAAAGAAAAGCACAAGGAAGACCGCGAACGTCAGAAGGAAGTAAATCGTGTGGCAAAGCAAAAGGACAGTGACGATAAAAAGGCTGCTTCTTAACGAAACAGCCTTTTTCCTGTAGAATAGTTCAGTATGACAACGTTTGGGGTATACAGATCAGTAAAGACAGCATGGCGCAGGTCCGGCAAGGGCAGAGATGTCATTCTTCTTCATGGCTGGGGTCAGAACATGCAGATGATGAGTGCGATCGAATCGCATCTTAATCAGTTTTTTTGTGTATACAATTTAGATTTTCCAGGATTTGGGGAAAGCGATGATCCCATGGAACCATGGGGTGTACCGGAATACGTGGAATTTCTAGAGGACTTTGTTACCCAGAATCAGATCAGCAATCCGATCCTGATCGCTCATTCCTTCGGGTGTCGTGCTGCTATTCGCTATGCAGCTCTGCACCATGATGTAACCAAGATGTGCCTTACCGGTGCGGCAGGAATCAGACCGAAACATGGACTTGATTATGAAATCAAAACAAAGGCATATAAGGTTGGAAAATGGCTCCTTAAGGCTTCTGGAAATACTGAAAAACTGGAAGAACTCCAGAAGAATGCCGGATCGGAAGATTATAAAAATGCCCATGGTGTCATGCGGGCAACCTTTGTCAAAGTGGTCAATGATGATGTGACAGAACTGCTGAAAGATGTTCTCTGCCCAGTACTGCTGGTATGGGGCGATCAGGATACCGCTGTTCCGCTTTGGATGGGTAAGGAGATGGAGAAGGCTATGCCTGATGCAGGACTGGCAATCTTTGCAGGTGATGATCACTGGGCGTACTGGCATCAGTCAGAAAGGTTTAACTTGGTACTGGATGCTTTTCTGAAAGAGGATGAACAATGCTGAAACTTGTACTGATGATACTTTTGTTGACAATTCCTGCAGTAGGTGGGGCGGTACCGTCTATCCATGCGCTGCATATGTTTCAGCAGAATCGCTATGAACTGAAACGCTATACTGCCTGGCTGAAGGAGAACAGCAAACTGGTCCTTAAGGAATGCCAGAGTGCAATTGTACTTCTGGCGATCGGGGTTCTTTGCTTTATGCTGTTTAGGATCAGCATTATCGCGGCTTTGGTCATCACTGCAGGCCTGCAGTCTATATATGATGAAAAACACACAGCTTATATCAAGCCGCTTGTTTATACCGGCCGCGTAAAGAGGCAGATTGCAGTACTGATTGCATTATATCTATTAATTGCCGCATTGATATTCAAAAGCGGACAAGCAGCGGATTCATTTGTTTTCTGGATCTCAGCGATTGCAATGCTCAGTCCATGGCTTCTGATATATCCGATCGGCCTGATAACAGCACCAATAGAACAGGCAGTTCAGAACTGGTATATCAATGATGCGAAAAAAATTTTAAAAAATCACAATGATCTGGTGAGGATTGGCATTACTGGAAGCTACGGAAAGACATCCACCAAAAATGTCATGCAGTCAATTCTCTCGGAACAGTTTAATACGCTGATGACACCGGCGTCATATAACACTCCAATGGGAATTACCAGGACAATTCGGGAATATCTGAAACCAATTCACCAAGTATTTGTGTGTGAGATGGGGGCGGATAAAGCCGGTGATATCACTGATCTGATGAATTTTGTGCATCCTTCCATCGGTGTAGTAACTTCCATTGGTCCTCAGCATCTGGCAACATTTGGCAGTCAGGAAAACATCATTAAGGAAAAGATGCAGATGATTGAACTGCTGCCATCTAACGGACTTGGCATTTTGAACTATGACAATGATTTTATTCGAACCTGGAAGATGCAGAATCCGATTAATTGCGTAAGCTATGCAATTGATTATCCTCAGGCCGATTACCGCGCTGCAGATATTCAATATACAAGAAATGGTTCCTCATTTACATTGATTCATAATGAGGAATCAATCGAATTTGAAACAAAGCTGCTTGGCAAACTGAATATTCTGAATATTCTTTCCGCAATTGCAGCAGCAAGATATCTGAATGTTCCTTGGCAGGTGATCCAACGCGGTGTGAAGCAGATGAAGCAGGTAGAACATCGACTGGAGCAGAAGATGATCAACGGATATCACTTCATTGATGATGCATTCAACGCAAATCCAAGCGGCGCTGCCATGGCACTTGATGTCCTTTCCGGAATGCCGTCAGGAAGATGGATTGTCACACCTGGCATGATAGATCTTGGCAGTCGTCAGGAAGAGATTAACAGTACATTCGGCGCACAGATGAAGGGGAAGGCTGATGAAGTTATTCTGGTAGGTAAAACTCAGACAGAGCCTATCTGCAAAGGCTTGAGAGACAGCGGATTTGATATGGACCATGTGCATGTGATGGATACAGTCAGAGAGGCGTTTGCCTATATATATGCGCATGCTTCAGCAGATGATGTGATTCTTCTGGAAAATGACCTGCCGGATGCATTCAATCATTAAATATGCCGAGACCGTATTCACGAGCTGAGTACGGTTTTTTATTGCATCCTGTGCAGGAAGAATTTATTATTGGATTCCGCTTGCATCCATCCGCAGATGGATAGTCCTTTATAAGAAAGCATAAGAGGCCTGCTGCTTTCTCTTAAGCAGATGGATATACCTCTTTTCCAAAGGCAGTTTGATCAATTGATACTAAGCTGCCTCTGAGTTTTCCTTTCTCTTTTTCTACTCCAAACACGCTGGAACTATCGCCGTATCCCATATGGTCAATCAACTCGCGGTATTTTTCATAAGACAAAGCAATTGCTTTCTTGTTCCCTTTGGGCTTCTTGATAGTCTGATGATCATAATTATCCATAAGAGACAGATCTTTAGGGTATTTATTTAACACTTTCAAAACCTCACCGGAATCACTGGCAATAGCTGCAGCCAGCATTTTTGACTGAATTTCGATTGTTTTGTTCATCTGAGATAGCTGCTTTTGGTTAACAGCATATCCTTTCACAAGGTGATCTTTCATAATACCATTCACTCATTTCGAAAGATGATGTCATTCTTTGGCTTGACTCTGTATTCAGCAGAGAGAACCCCATCCCAAGTGAAGTATTCAGTCTCATGAGTTTGTGCTTTTTCTTTAACAGCGCCATGTTTTGTGGCTGCCAAAAATTTTGCGGCAGCCGCTTCACCGAAAAGCTCTTCTTTCAGCGCTGCATTTATGTGTTTACCAACCGTCCTAATATCTCTATCAAACAGTTCCGCAATTTGCGAACGATTCAGCCATGCCGTTTCAGATTCAGGGGCAACAGCCACTTCCAAAACCAAGCTTCCATTTTAAATTGACCGCTTCATGTTTATCTGCTATGTCTATATCCTTCCTTTCGAATGATTGTATTTTCTGCGGTAAGCATAGATCATGTTTTACACTTCCATTTCTTTTCATTCAAAAGGCAGCTGATCATTACGATCTGCTGCCTGGGATTGCTGATGCAATTATTGATTTTCAACGACAAACTTGGATTTGTCGAGGCTAAGATTATGTTCGAATTATTTCTTGACAAGTCTGTCGTCTGATATGAATTTCTTTTTCGCGGGTCACCTTCAGCACGACGGATGCTCAGTGAGTTCGGGTCAGATATACTGCTCCATACTGTTTCAAAACAATCTGACTTTTCGTACTGGCAAATGAAACCCATGTCACCGCGCAGCAGCTTTATCGCATAATCCATAATTTCTGTGCCATCGTAACTCTCAAATGCACTCATGACTGTATTACATCGCTCTTGACTGCGATAATCATCTTCGGCGTGGGATTCAAGCTGTTTCATTTCTTCTGATGTAAAGCTATTCACGGTGCATATCACTTCAATGCCATTTGAAAGCTTAACCGGACAACGAATATTTATCTTATGAGGTGAGCATTCAGCCACAGCAAAATTGCCCGTCCTATCCGCCAAAAGAATATTGTGGTTTGAAGCAGCAGGCAGTGCTTTAAGAAGTGCAAGAGCTTCCTCAGTATTGCTTGCTTTCTCCAGAAGATAGCGAACAGCAAACACGGAGTTAATGCCGGGCATGATGTTATCAAGGTCGGTGAGTACAAATGTCATAGCGACAATCAAGCCTTGTTCGTTCATCCCCTCGTCACGCTCCAGCACGACCTCGGTGGGGATACTGTGGGGAGGGTCCTGCAGGTTGTTGAGCGGCAGGAAACTGATCAACTGCTGAGCGATCTGCAGGGCATGGCGGTCATCTTCTGCAATAAAGTGGATATTGCCGCTGACACTGGCATGGGCCTCGGCAGAGCCGTACTGCTCGATCGGGGCCACCTGACCGGTGGCGGCCTTGATTACTTCCGGGCCGCAGATGAACATGCTGGAG
>SABF01000244.1 GCA_009929095.1 Erysipelotrichia bacterium | reverse complement strand
GCTATGATTCCAGTACTTTAAAAGTGTATATTGCCGGCAGAATTCAGTCTGGTGATGCAGAAGCAATTGACCTGAAATTTTCCGGTCATGAGGCTTATCTGAATGCCTGCAAAGACCTGTTTGCAGATGGAATGCTTGTCAGTATTCTCAGGCTGTACTATCAGCAGGGATGCTCCTATCAGTACGCTGCTGATGAACAGGCAGACTATCTGCGGCTGTCTATCATATCGAATTAAGGAAATGGAGGTTTCGTATGATTGAAGGGTTTCGAAAAGAATTGAATTTCCGTGAACTTGGAGGAATTGCAGTAAAGGATGGAAGACATGTAAAGCATCACTGTTTTTATCGATCTGCGACGCTGGCCGATATGAATGAAGCAGAACTGAAACTGATTCAGAAGCTGGGCATAAAGAAGGATATGGATCTGCGCAGTGTGTACGAAATAAATCAGTCCCCTGATCCGGAAATCGAGGGTGTGGAATATGTACGCGCAAGTGCGGCAATGGACTTTTCCGGTGAAGAGATT
This sequence comes from Erysipelotrichia bacterium, assembly GCA_009929095.1. Classification (GTDB taxonomy): domain Bacteria; phylum Bacillota_I; class Bacilli_A; order Erysipelotrichales; family Erysipelotrichaceae; genus Bulleidia. The sequence continues at coordinate 2,259 of SABF01000244.1, read as the reverse complement.
GATCTTTCTCCAATGGAATTGGAAAAGGAACTGATGGAAGGAAAAGTTTCGATTTCCTCTATGGGTGCAGGCATGCGTCACATGTACTGCAGAATGCCATTTTCCAATCCTGCCTGGAGAATTCTGTTTATTTTTATGGTGGATGGAGAAGTGCCGCTTCTATTTCACTGCACTGCCGGCAAAGATCGCACCGGTACGGCTGCAGAGCTGATACTGCTGGCTCTTGGAGCAGATGAAGAGACTGTGCTGAAAGACTATACGGCAACAAATGAATATCGCAAAAAGTATATTGAAGAACTGTATGAGAAAAAGAATAATATTCTCTCTGTGCATCCAGAATACAAAAAGATTTTTCTGTCCTGGCAGGGAGTAGATGAAGACAATATGAGGGCATCCATGGATTCGATTCTAAAGCAATATCATCGCTATGAAGATTACTTCCTGGATCAGTTCGGTCTGAATCAGGAAGATCTGAATCATCTGAGAGACATGTACCTGGAGTAATATGCTTGAAAAACCTGATTTAAGAAAAATGTTTCGAGACAGAATCAATATTCGGGATCTGGGCGGCTATCAGACACAGGACAGTCGGAAGATCAGAACAGGTATGATATACCGCAGCGGCGGTCTTTTCCTGATGGACAGTCAGGAACTGGAGAATCTGAACAGTCTTCATTTGAAAATGGTTCTGGATCTGAGATCCGTCAGTGAGACAGAAAGGCATCCTGATCCGAAACCTGCAGGCGTGCAGTATATGCAGACCAGCGGTGTTCTGAACAAGTATGGAAAAGAAATAGATTTTTCGCCAGCCGGAATGCGTCAGCAGGGAAATGAGGCAAGAGAGAAGATCCAGAGTTTGAAACATTACTATATGGAGATGCCATATGACAACCATGCTTTTCATATTCTCTTTGAACAGCTTTTGAATGGCAATGCGCCGCTTCTGTTTCACTGTGCTGCTGGAAAGGATCGAACCGGTGTAGCAGCAATGCTGCTGCTGAAGGCCCTTGGGGTCAGTGATGAAATTACGATTGAAGACTATCTTCTGAGCAATGAATACATGAAGGATGTCATTCGGAATCATATGGAAGAGGAACGCGATGCAATTAGGAAAGATCCGCTGTTCCGGGAATTGGCATTCATGCGCAAAGGAGTGAAGAAATCGATTGGTGTTATGGTTCTGGAAGGGATTAAGGCTCGAAGCGGAAGTTATGAACGCTTCTTCAAACTTGAATATGGTATGGGACCTGCAGAACTTGCAGCGCTTCGCTTTCAGTATCTGGAATAGTGAAAGAATGATAGAATATAACAAACAGCGGAAAGGAGCACACTGATGATTATTACTGTGACGTTAAATCCCTGTATTGACTACTACATACATATTGATTCTCCGCTGATGACTGAAGAGGTTAACCGCGGCAGCGGAGAACAGTTTAAGGCTGCGGGAAAAGGACTGAATGTGTCAAGAATGCTTTCAATTCTGAGCATGCCTTCTACTGCTGTAGCTGTACTTGGCGGGTTTACCGGAAAATACATTGAACAGTCTTTCACCGGCAATCCACTGATTGCACTGACACCGGTCAAGGTTGAAGGCATCAATCGGGTGAACATCAAAGCCTGGACAGATGAAAAGAAGGCGTTCTGCATTAATGGCGAAGGCCCGGAAGCAGATAATGTAACCAAGTCAATTGTTCTCAGTCAGCTTCATCGTACGATGCCGCATGACTGGGTACTGCTGTGCGGTGCACGTATGAAGGGATTTGACGATGAATTCCTGATAGAGACTGCTGAGACAGTGCATGCACATGGCGGAAATGTAGTCATTGACATGGAATTTTCAGATCCTGAACTCTTGAAGAAATGCTGCCCTGAACTGATTAAGCCAAATCTATATGAATTCAATAAATTGCTGAACCATGATGACATTACAGCGGATCAGCTGGAAAAATATCTGGATGAAGCTCGTGCTTTATCAAAATATTCCCTGATCAGCTGCGGAAAAGAGGGAGCAGTTCTTGTGACACCGGATCATAGTCTGTGGATGGATCAGCCTCATAATGAATGCATTAATAAAGCCGGTGCCGGCGATGCCATGCTGGCTGCGTTTATCGGCAGCATTGCGAAGAACAGATCACTGAAGGAATCGCTTCAGTGGGCAGGAGCAGCTGGGAATGCAGCTGCCAGCACAGTAGGACAGGTAACCGAGGAACTGATTGAATCTTTCCTTCCCAGGATTACTGTTACCGAGAAGTAATATGG
>SABF01000243.1 GCA_009929095.1 Erysipelotrichia bacterium | reverse complement strand
CTTTTATACTGCTGATCATTAAGCCGATCAAAGCGGTGGAATTTGCATTGTTTATCCTGATTCTGCAGCAGATTGACGGCAATATTATTGGTCCTAAGATTCTTGGCGGTTCACTCGGACTTCCGGCTCTCTGGGTCATGTTTGCAATTATTGTCGGCGGATCGCTGTTCGGCATTCTCGGCATGTTCTTTGCGGTGCCGGTATTCTCCGTCATCTATGTCCTGATCCGAGATCAGGCTAACAGAACGCTTTCAGAGAAAAATATAAATATTTAACATTGATGAAATCCGTGAAGTCCCGGTTATAGAATAGCGCCATCCAAAGACGGCTGACTTTTGCCATGCTGGCAAGAGTTTTTTTGTATCTGCAGAACTGCATGATGTCAGTGCATAAAGAAAATAGGACTGTCAGTTATTCCGTCATTTCACTTCGGCGGCAGCGAAGGCGGTATTCAGTTGGGGAAATATGATATTCATCTTTGAAAATCTGGGATAGATAAGATTGAGAGGAGATGCCGACAATGCCTGTAATCTGTCCCAGAGAATGATCGGTGGTGCGCAGCAGCATGCAGGCTTCCTTCAGTCTTCTTTTCTTTACATAATCAATTGGCGTTGAGCCGGTAAACTTCTTAAAAGCATGAACAAGATAGAATTTAGACATATGGGATCGTTCAGACAGGTCATCTAGAGTAATTGCTTCATTGAAATGCTCGTCAATATACTGTTTGACAAAAGCGCACTCATGATTGGTTTTCTGCGGTGCGGCAACACTCAGCTCCGTCTTTGTTCGCCGAATGATATTGACGATCAGTACCTCCAATAGATCCTGAGACATGATGTCATAGTAGTTGCTCTTGTTCTGTGCTTCCAGAAGCAGGGTCTTGATGTAGAACAGGATCTCATGCTTGTAGTCCTCATAATTGCTGACACTGAAGTTTCTGCCATTGGAAAACAGAGTGATTCCTTCAATGCCCAGGACAATATACTCCAGCGGACGCATATCTTTGCTGGACTCCGTATGGCGTGTATTCGCGTTGACGATAACCAGATCATCTTCCCGTACCGGATAGCATTCATTTTCAATATGAAATTCTCCCTCGCCGCGAATCACGTAAAACAGTTCGCAGAACGGATGAACATGCATCAGACTGTGCCAGTCTGCTTCATATTTTGCCTGGGTGACATAGAGCAGTTTGCATGTCAGCTTGGAAAGATTTGTGCAATTGACTTCATATACGTTATTTGCCATGGATTCACTCCTTCATTTATAATATATTTGCCACGGTAAAAAAAGCAATATATCTAAAACTGATGACAATTTAAATCTAGGATATCGGCCTGCAGTCAAGCATACTGACCATGTAAGGCGAAAGCCTGGGAGGAAAAGAAATAATGAAACGTTTTACGAATCTGCTTCTTTGCGGCTTGATGGGTCTGACCCTGACAGCATGCTCATCCGGTTCATCTGCACCAGCTTCAGGATCTGCCAGCACAGCATCCACTGCAGCAGCTGGAAGCGATGTCACGCTCAAAGTGGCAGGACTTGATGGCGGCTACGGTACTGATGGCTGGAATGCAGTAGCTGAGGCATTTACTGCAGAAACAGGAATCAAGGTAGAAATGGATCTCGAAAAGAATATTGCTGAAACACTCCGCCCGGTTCTGACATCCGGCAAGAACATTCCTGATGTGATCTACCTCTCAGTCGGTTCAGAAGGCAAACTCACAGATACCATGATTTCCGAAAAGCAGATCATGGATATCACCGATGTTCTGAATATGACAATTCCTTCTGAAACAGGAACTGTAAAGGATAAGATCATCCCTGGCTTCACAGATGCACTGACCTCCAGCCCATACGGTGATGGCAAAATGTATCTCGCTCCGATCCACTATTCCCCATGCGGACTCTTCTACAATGCAGCACTGTTTGAGGAAAAAGACTGGGATGTTCCAACAACCTGGGATGAAATGTGGGAACTCGGTGACAAGGCAAAGGCTGATGGCATTGCACTGTTCACTTATCCGACAACTGGATACTTCGATGCATTCTTCTCTGCTCTGCTCAATGAAACAGCAGGACCGGAAACATATACCAAGCTGATGAACTATGATCTCGATGCATGGAAGCTTCCGGAAGTAAAAGAAGCATTTGACATCGTTGGCAAGCTTGCTGAATACACAGAATCCAACACTGTAGCAAATGCAAACGGCGACGGCTTCACAAAGAACCAGCAGCTGATCCTCGACAACAAAGCAATCTTCTGCCCGAACGGCACATGGCTGCCGGGTGAAATGGCTGATGCTCCGCGCGCAGACGGCTTTAAGTGGGGCTTCATGGCTCTTCCTTCCTACAATTCAAGCGATCGTTATTCCTCAACATTCTGCGAACAGGTTTATATTCCGGAAGGTGCAGAGAATGCCGATGCTGCTAAACAGTTCATTGCATTCATCTATTCCGACAAGGCAACTGAACTGTTCTATGAAAAGAGCGGCGCAGTCATTCCTACCAACAACGCATCTGCAATGATCAAGGATACAGATGATAACAAACTCTACTATTCCATCTATGACAATGGTGCTAAGGCTGATGCAGCTGGATTTGCAGCACATGATGCGATTGAAGGCGTAGATCTGACTTCAGCAGAGGGAATCCTCTATGGAACTGTCAACTCTGTAGTTACCGGAGATAAAACTGCTGATGATTGGTACAATGCAGTCATCGAAGCTGTCGGCAAATATAACTGACATCTGAATCACTAGACTTTCAGCTGACAGCGGTGAACGTTCACCGC
>SABF01000242.1 GCA_009929095.1 Erysipelotrichia bacterium | reverse complement strand
ATTAATAATACTGGAATGCTCAATTGCTGTTGTTATAATATGTTTTCTGCTCTGATTCGCCCATGATACTCCCTTGATGACAGAAGAATTAGATTCACTTGAACCGCCTGTGAATATCACTTCATTAGGATTTACATCTAAAAGCCCGGCAATAGAACTGCGGGCTTTTTCCAACATCCGATGAACTTCTGCACCTTCGTCATACAGAGATTCACTGTTGACATAGAACGACTCCAGAAGTTTTTCATATCCTGTCAGGACTTCAGAATTGATCTTTGTTGTGCTGGCATTATCAAAGTAGACTCTACGCACTCTTGGCGTTCTCCTTGATCATTTTCTCATAGTTGCCAGGATGAATCTTTTCAATTGTTCCGATGGCAATTGTGAGTGCCTGTGTATATTCTCCATTTCGGAAGCACAGCTCTGAACGCGTCAGTTCAGAATCAATGTCTGCATATGTGGAACGATAGCGATTTCCAAATACAACAGTATTCTCAACCATGGATACGGTTGCAACAACATTGTTCACATTGTTGTATAGCTTATAGATAAAGTCAATTGCTTCTTTCAGTGTTGAATTCAGAAGCGGTATGTTCAGCGGTGATTCTTTAATCAGACTCTCCAGACTGTGGATATACTCATTAGCACGATTCATATCTTCCTCGTACTGGGCGCTGATTGAAGGAAGCTTATATTTCCGAATCTTTACCTGCATCTGATTCATAATGATCTGAAGTTTGATCAGCTGCTTCTTAGCTCTGTCCTCATCACCAGTAGCATGATCAATGCGACCCTTCATTTCATTGAAGGCATTGTTGCAGTCTGTCAGACCCTGGTTCAATTCCTTCAGACAGGAAAGTACTTCACTGGCTGGTCTCTGATGATCCTGATACATCCTGTAAATCTGAGGCTTCTGATCAGATAGCTTCTGTAGCAATGCTGTATTCTTATCGATTTCCTGATCCAGATTCTCCAAGCCAAATCTTTCATTCATCTTGCCATACTGATTTTTAACATATTGCGCATTGCCCTGTGTATCAGCCAGAAGACGGTCTGTTTCAAGTTCATAGTTTTTCAGCTGATCAAAGGATTCACTTTCTCTCTTGACCTGCTCATCCATCTGGGCAAGACGTTTCTTATAATCATCCAGATGAATTCTAACATCTGTTGGATCACCATTCTTTAGCTGTTCCAGATCCTGCTTGAGTCCTTCCGTGAGAACAGTCAGATTTTTTTCAATCTGCAGATGTTTCAGATATACACCATGCTCGTGTGCATCAACGTAATCTTTATGAAGTACCTCAGCCATACGCGGTACAACTCCACGGGCATCTTCCAAGAGTGTCGGAAGATCAGCAGTAATTTCCTGAAGTTTTAACATCGACTGTTTGATGTTCGCGAGTTCAGCACTTGCCTTTTCAAAGTCAGATGCATACATCCATTCTTCAAATGCAGAAAACATTTTCTCAGTGTCAGATATATTGCTTTCAATTGTTGGCCATATATAAGAAAGCCGCTGTGAATTTTCCTGGGCATTTGCTTTCAGATCGCGGAACTGATTCTTAAGTTCCGTAACTTCTTCTCTTTGAGTTGTCTCTTTTTCAAGAATGGTATCCAAAAATTTATCAAGCTTTGAAACCTGGCTTTCACCAAGGCCAATGCTGGCATCAAGATCGGCAAGGTTTGCCTTGGCCGGTTTCAGCTTGCCGACAAGGATTTCATCTTCAGTATCAGCGAGCATCTGTGAAATCTGCTTTAAATTCGCCTGGCACTTATCAAAGTCATCTTTTGTTTTTGTAACTTTATCCATGGCATCCGGGTCAACTCTGCTGATTGCGACGGCTTTGTTTAGTTTGAATGAAAGCGGTACGCTCTTAATCGCATTGTACCTGACCTCAAGATCTCCGAGCTGCCTTTTATATTTGCCTGCCTGAACCTTCTGGACAATGAACCAGATCAGCAGAAGTACTACAACAACTGCAATTGCTATGACTACTCGGATATCCGACAAAATTTTCATCACTGTATCCATTATTCTTTTCCGCCTTTTCAACCGTTATAATAACACACTCCCTAACATGCTTTCCATGCCTAAAAGCCTCTTATGAGAAATTTTGTGATATGAATCAATATAGTCCATCAATAACAATAATCAAGGAATCATAAATATATTGTTCACTCTTTCCAGTCTCTTCAATAAACCGCATCATCATTGACTTCATTACTGCAGTTTGATATTATTATCAAGCGCAAAATGATGGCAGCTTACAGAGTCATGCACACGGCGTTGCTAACAGGGAATCCTGCAGTCATAGTAGCTTTGCTGCACAAAGTGAAATGAAATCATAGCAACACCACGCATAGAAGATCTGCACCTGTTGTTGTTTTCCAGCCATAAAGGAGGAAACAAAACATGGCACGTTACACAGGGCCGGTATGGAAGAAAGCTAGGCGCTTAAGCTTCTCCGTTCTAGAAACCGGTGAAGAGCTTAAGAAACGCACTTATGCTCCGGGTCAGCATGGACCGACCAAGCGCATCAAACTCAGTGGTTACGGAACACAGCTTCGTGAAAAGCAGAGAGTCCGCAACATGTACGGCGTTACTGAGCGTCAGTTCCACAATCTGTTTGAAAAAGCACAGCATATGAACGGTATGGCAGGCGTAAACTTCCTTATTCTTCTGGAATCCCGTCTCGACAATCTGGTCTACCGTCTCGGCTTCGCGCGTACCCGCAAGGCTGCCCGTCAGCTGGTTGCACATGGACACATCGAAGTCAACGGAAAGAAACTTGACATTCCTTCAGCACAGATCAAACCGGGAGCAGTTATCTCCATC
>SABF01000241.1 GCA_009929095.1 Erysipelotrichia bacterium | reverse complement strand
CTGTGATATAAAGATGCCGAACTTCCATCCGGTTTCACCTTCATGCGAACAAACCCGCCCGGAATACCGTTCATGACTGCCAGCTTCTCATTATTTTCATCCTGAACAGCCGCATTCAAATCCCTTCGATTCAGCATTGCTGAAACATAATCACCAAGAGACGAAAGATGTTTGATCTGCTTCAGTTTCTGCTGCGGATTGCTGATCGACAGACAGCCGATAAACTTCCCATTTCTTTGAAGCGGAATCGCCGCCAATGAATGGATACTGTTGCGCTGAAGCAGTGCAGCCAGATGATCAGTTCTGATCTGTCCGATGTCCGTAACTATGGCAACGTCCTTCTGATCAAATTCGCTCAGCCAATAGGAACATAATTTTTCAGGAATCTCGCTGATTCCCTCATCCTTACTATCATGACATCCATCTGACACATAAGTGCGGTTCAGCATACTTCCATCATACTCAAACACTGCCGTTCGCTCAGCCGCAAAAAATTGCCGTATGCGATTCAGAATTTCTCTGACTGCAGCCTCAGAATCTGTCAATGCCAGAAGATCATGAGCCATGCTTTCAAGAAACAGCATCTGCTGTGTGGTTTCCATCTGGTCTGTAATATCCACAAGAATTTCCAGAAACACTGAATCTTTGAATCCGCTGAAGCTGCAGACTGAACCATGACCTCTGACCCAGATGACACTGCCGTCTCTTCGATTTACACGATAATCCATATTCTCTGGATCACCGGAGGAAAGCACATGCTCTATCATTGCAGTCACGCGCTGACGGTCTTCCTTGATAATTCGATCAAACAGGCCATGTGGGCATTCTTTCTGAAACTGTTCCCTGGTATAGCCAAGCATCGCATAGTAGTTGTCATTGGCAAACACGATATGGGAATCCTCATTTTGAAATACTCGGGCAGAGATTCCGCCATTGATATTTGCCATGATTGCCTGCAGCTACTGTGAGGTCTCCTCACGTTTCTGCTCTGACAGCCTTTGGGCAGTGATGTTCTCGTTATAGCAGTATATCAGCAGGCGATCACCTGCTTTGGCAATGACCCGAAGCGTAGAATGAAGATATGTTTTTGCCGTGCATCCCGGCAGGCCCACAAATATCAATTCTGCACATGCCTCGGTTTTCTCTTCAGCAGATTTTTTCAGTGCTTCATTCAGTTGTTCTCTGCTGCAATCACAAAGATACTCTGACCAGTTCAGTTTAAGAGCATCTTCTATGGTCATACCGACACTGCCCAGCACCTGAATATATTTATCGTTTGCTCTGAGCAGTTCAATCCTGTCGTTATAGTACTCATAGATACAGGCACCACCAAGATAGTTGTTAAAAATCAGAGTATCCATGGAATCCGGATTCCAGAAAGCATTGCTGTCCAGATTATCTACCGTTTCCAAAGTGGAGATATCCTGCTGCTTTCCGGATGATTCAGTCAGTGCTTCAAAATCAGCCAGCGGCATCGGTCTTGCATAAAGATATCCCTGTACGTAGAAGCATCCGATTGATTTCAGAAAGTCAGCCTGGTTTCTGGTCTCCACACCTTCAGCGATTATAGCCATATCCAGCCATTTGGCCATTCTGACCATAGATTCGACAATGTTGCCGCCACGCTGATTATCATCGGAATTCTCCATGAATTTCATATCCAGTTTGATGATCTGTGCTGGTACGTCCTTGAGTGTATTCAATGAAGAATAGCCACTGCCAAAATCATCAATTTCGATCGTAAATCCCTTCTCAACAAGTTTTTTAACTACTGATACAATCTGTTTTATACTGATTGAAAATGCGGATTCAGTGATTTCCAACCGAAGCAGGTCTGCCGGCACATTGTACTGGGTGATCAGCCCTGATATCACATCAATCAGATCATCACGAAAAATATCATATCTGGAAATATTGATGGAGACAGGCAATGGATTGCGTCCCTCTTTGATCCATTTCTGCAGACATCGGCATGTTTCTTTCCAAATATACTTATCCAAATCGTAGATAAACCCATTCTTTTCAAACAGCGGTATAAACTGTGATGGCGGTATCATTCCTTTTTTCGGGTGACGCCAGCGAACGAGAACTTCAGCGCCAATCAGTTTCCCTGTCGCGTGATTATACTGTGGCTGAAACCACGGTTCAAACTGCCCGAGTTCCAGCGCCTGCTTCATTTCTGATACAACTTCCTGTTCAGTAAGAAGTGACTGACGCATCGATTCGTCAAACTGAGCGATATTGCAATCATATCTGCCCTTGACAGATTCTTCTGCCAGCATAGCTCGATCATACATTGCACTGGCAGAGAGAGAAGTATCGTCTACTTTATACCAGCCAATGCTGAGTGCAATCGGCAGGATTGAGCCATCAAGTTTTGCTGACATCTGTCTGATCTGTGCAAACTTCTGGGATGGCATAAAATCCAGTGGTATCAATGCAGAAAAATTATCTGCCATAATTCTTCCGCAGACACTGTCTGTCTCTTCAAATGATTTTTTCAGGGAATCCGCAACAAATATTGATATCAAAAGGATGCGCCTAATGCGAATCGTATTCTGGATCGTCTATGCTCTATTTATTATAGCTCAGGTCTTTGTCGCTTACCGTTATATCCGCACCGGCAACAAGATGTATATCAAATCACTGCTGGTCACTAACATTCTTTTTGCACTTTACGTCGCGGCGGACGAGGTGTTTGGCATCGGCGTTCCCTATCTGATCCGATGCCTTACCGTCATCGCGCTGTTTATTCACACCTTTTTCGGGTACTTCAAGGATCTGTATACCCGATCGCAGACTTTCGACCGGTATCTGCATGTTTATGGCAGCTTCGCTTATG
>SABF01000240.1 GCA_009929095.1 Erysipelotrichia bacterium | reverse complement strand
GTTCCATAGTAAGCAGACAGGGAGTGTGCCATGGAATGGTCAACACCAAGCCCGACATTGGAGAAGCCCATGCCAGCAACATACTGGCCAAGTGCCATTCCTTCACGTCCATCCTTTTCATTGTTAACAGCAGCTCTCAGAGAACGGGCAATGATTTCAATTGCCTTGATGTGGAACATGTCAGACAGTTCCCATGCGCCTTTCGTGATATAGCCTTCAATGGCGTGTGTCAGGGCATCCATGCCAGTAGCCGCAGTCAGGCCTTTCGGCATGGAGGACATCATATCCGGATCAACAAATGCAACTGTTGGAATATCATGAACATCAACACAGACAAACTTACGCTTGCGTTCGATATCAGTAATGACATAGTTGATGGTGACTTCTGCGGCAGTTCCTGCAGTTGTAGGTACTGCAAGGATCGGAGTGCATGGATTCTTGGTGGCAGCTACGCCCTCAAGAGATCTGACATCCGCAAATTCAGGGTTGGTATTAATGATGCCGATTGCTTTGGAAGTATCCATGGAAGAACCGCCGCCAATCGCAATGATGCAGTCAGCGCCGGACGCTGCATAAGCCTTCACACCATCCTGAACATTCTGAATAGTCGGATTTGGCTGAATTTCGGAATACAGGGTAAAAGGAATATCTGCGGCTGTCAGCAGGTCTGTGACCTTTGCTGTAACACCGAACTTTACTAGATCAGGATCAGAAGCGATAAATGCCTTTTTAAAACCGCGTGCGTTCATTTCCGTGATGATTTCATTGATGGAGCCAGAACCATGATAAGATGTTTCGTTAAGTACAAAACGATTCGACATTTAAATGAATCCTCCTTCAATTGTTAATTTTATCACAACTTAAATGACATGAACGAAAATTTACGTTCTATTTTCGTTATTCTGTACAGTACCGCTTTTCTCATTTCTTGTTATAATGATCAAGGAATAAATGGGATAGCAAAGGGGGATTTATAATGTTCATATCGTGGACGCAGGCCGCACTGCTAGGTCTGGTATCATGCTTTGCCGGCATTAACACCTCACCGCTGGGTACGACGATCGGCAACTATGCCTTAAGCAGACCAATCATTGCGTCACTGTTTGTTGGCTTGATTTTCAATGATATGCCGGGAGTCATCATGATGGCAGTTCCTGTGCAGCTGATTTTTATTGCAATGATTACACCGGGCGGTGCAATGCTTGCAGACTTGCGATCAGTATCATACATCGGACTGCCGCTTGCATATATGCTCTGTATACACTGGGGAATCACTCCGGGCAGCGATGTATCATTGGAACTGGCTGGACCTGTCTGTGCAATCATCGGTGTGCTGTTTGTGTTTCAATATAAGTTCACAAGCAGTCTCAATGAGATATGGCAGAAAAAAGGATGGGCAGAGATCAACGATAACGGCAATCTGAATATTCTCAACTTTACTCAGACTCTGATGCCGTTTCTCTCACACCTGATCGCCTCCTTCATTCCTGTATTTGCGGTGACAATGCTGGGCGGCTATCTGATCAGCGCGCTGCCGATGATCAGCCTTGCCAATCCGGTTGTGAAAGCAGTGCTTACGATTGGCATGGTGCTTCCGGTTGTTGGCGTAGGCATTGTACTGAACGCTGCTGCACAGAAAAAATATGAAGTTCTGCTGTTTGGAACAGGTTTTGTATTCGGTGCCTACTTCCGTCTCTCTATTATGGCAAGTCTTCTGATTGCCTCAGCTATTGCCTTACTTGATTTCAAACTGAATGAACCGAAAATCGTTGCTGAAGAAAAGGCAAGAAAGGAAGATGAGGGAATCTAATCATGGAAAAACTGGATAAGAAGACACTCAATCAAGCATTCCTTCATTACTACTTCGGCCTGGCTTCCAATCAGACTTTCTCTCAGCTGCAGACACTTGGCTATATGTGGACCATGCTTCCGGTAATTCAGAAACTATATGAAGACAGAGGCACTCAGAAAGATCGGCTCTTGGTATATAGTGATGTATTCAATACCGAGCCTCAGATCGGCGCTGGAATTGCAGGAATTACAATCCGCCTTGAAGAAGACAGAGCGGAAGGCGGCGATGTCTCAGATGATGATATCCGTGATGTCAGAAGCGGCCTAGCCGGATCGCTTGCCGGAATTGGGGATTCAATGATTGTCGGAACTTTTATTCCGCTGCTGCTTGCCATAGCCATTGATGTATCGGTCTATGGTTCATCCTATGGAATTCTGCTGTATCTGGTGCTCTGGATCGGCACCTGCACGCTTGCACAGCGCTGGTTCTTCAACCGCGGCTATGAAATGCGCGACAGAGCTGTAGATATTCTGGTAGATGGAAAAGCCCAGGCAGTGCGTCACGCATGTCTCACTGCAGCGATTATTGCCTTTGGCACAATTGGCGGAAAATTTATCAATGTACAGTCCACTCCCTTTATTCAGAATCGTCTAAACGTTGTATTCCCGAATTTTCTGACGTTCTTCTTCATTCTTCTGGTATGGTGGCTTCTGGCAAAAAAGAAGATGACACCTAGAAATGTCATGCTGATTCTGGCACTGGCTACAGTGGTATGCTCATTGCTCGGAATACTGACTCCATCGTTTGCGGCATAAGATAAATGCGATGTATCCTGATACAGACACCCATCGGGTGTCTGTTTTCCTTCGTTTCATCAATTTTGCAATATGATATCATTGTTGCATGAAGAAAAAATGGATTGCACCGATACTGGCTGGCAGCGTAGTCACAGCCGGTCTTCCCTATCGGTTTGATATTACTCATGTTCAGATACACGCCGACAGCATTGTCAGTCCTCTGCGGGCTGTGATATTGGCGGATCTTCATAATGAACGATAT
>SABF01000239.1 GCA_009929095.1 Erysipelotrichia bacterium | reverse complement strand
TTTCCTGCAAATTGTCCCCGGTGTATTCCCCGCCGGGGTAGTTACTGACAGATTACGTCTTGCAGAACCAATTTTCCCTCATGGCAATCACTTTGTTCCAGTCAGCCATTTTGTGACACACACCCCTGAACTGGAAGCAGTTCGCCTGCAGGTCATGGATATCCTGAAAAAGCATCACTTCCATCCTTATGATCCAAAAAGCCGCAGAGGCCTGCGAACTCTGGTACTGAGAGTTATCGATCATCAGGTACAGTGCACTCTTGTTACCGGCAGAGAAACCATCAGCCAGGAAACACTGGAAGCTCTCATGGCCATTGAAGGCATGAGGACTGTCGCCCAGAGTCTCAATACTGAAAAGAAGAATCCCCGTATCTTTGGCAGCACCAGAGTACTTGCCGGAGAACCGTCCATTGAACTGCACCTGTCCGGGCTGAAACTGTATCTTTCTCCTGAGTCTTTCTTTCAGTTGAACCTCGCTCAGGCAGAAGCGCTGTACCAGATGGCAGCAGCGAAAATAGATCCATGCCGCACACTCGTTGAAGCATACTGCGGAATCGGAACGATGTCGCTTCTTTCAGCCGGCAAGGCAGAAGAGATTATCGGTATGGAATCTGTTAAAGATGCTGTCAGAAATGCTGCACGCAGTGCTGAGGCAAACGGGATCACCAATGTTCATTTCATTGCCGAAGATGCTGGTACAGGTCTTGCGAACATTGTCAGAGATCAAAGCGTTGATACTCTCCTGGCTGACCCGCCGCGGACAGGCATGGATGAGCATATGATTGATGTAATCATGAGCTCAAATATCCATCGCATTGTCTACGTATCCTGTGATCCCGCTACCCTGGGCAAAAATATCAGTTTATTAAAAAAAGCCTATGATGTGCGCACTGTCATTCCTTATGACATGTTCCCAAACACTCCGCATGTGGAAAGCCTGACAGTACTGGAACGCAGAGGCGGAAAAGCCTGACTTATCACGCATGAGACTCATTTCAGCTGCATTATGCAGGAAAAGTCCAGACACTGTGAACAAACATAAAAATACAAGTATTATATAAAGAGAAACTTCCTATAACTGATAGAAGATTATTATGGACGATAAGACTCTTGAAATTATGAATCAAAGATTTGGGCGGGATTCACTCATTTCTCTCGCCACCCTGAATCATGAACTGCCCGCTGTGCGAATTGTTAACAGCTGCTATGAAAACGGTTCATTCCATACGATCACGAATGCCCGTTCAAATAAAATGAAACAGATTGGGCTCAACCCAGCAGTTGCTATTTGCGGTGAATGGTTTACCGCAGATGGGATTGGCGAAAACATGGGCTATATCTGTGATGCAAAAATGAAGTCATGGCTGATAAATTGAGATAAGTATTTGCCGAATGGCACTCTAACGGACATACAGATGAAACTGATCCTAATACAATTATTCTTCGCATTAAATTGACAGATGCAGTTCTTTTAAGCCATGGAACACGTTATAATATTGACTTCGCTGATATATTTATTAAATAGATAATAAGCGAAGGAATGCATCACCTGAGCATGCACATTGATCATGTTCCTGCAGACGTACAAAAAAACAGTGCACACGGTTTATCATGCCTGCTGTCAATCAGTCTGTATGGAACATCCAGCACAATAGAAACGATGAGGCGGGAAAACATGAAATATCAATGCAAACACGGACATATAGAAATTATTATCGATGAATCATACAGAGACAGAACACTGCAGGACTTCTTTGATGCATATGACATCTCTAAAAGGAATCGCTATCTGGAACTGACCAGCGGCAATCTGGAATTGAATCACACTGTCATCAGAAATCCGAAACAGCCTCTCAGCTGCGGAGACTTATTATCTATTCGCATTCCGGAAGAACATCCTGGTTTCAAGGCAGCTGCCGCTGAATGCCCGGTTGTTTATGAAGATGACTTTGTCTATGTAGCTCATAAAGACCGCGGGCTGATTATTCATGGCGAAGACAGCGAGATCAGTACGCTTGCATGCATGGCTGCTGCCTATCAGCAGAATCATGGCATCAATACCCCGGTCCGCTACATTCATCGTCTGGACCGTGATACTGTCGGACTTGTATTGTTTGTAAAGATCCCCTTCTTCCAGCCCTGGTTTGACCGGCAGCTCAGCGAGAAAAAAATCCGCCGGCATTATTATGCAATAACTACCGGAAAGGCAAAGGTCAGCCAAAAATTTGTGTTTACCGGCAGGATCGGCCGTGATCGTCATGTCAGCGGCAAATACCGGATATCTGATACCGGTGCTGAAGCACTGACTCGGGTGGAATGTGTCAGTAAGAAAGGGCCATATCTTCTGATGAGCTGTCAGTTGGAAACCGGCAGAACCCATCAGATCAGAGTTCATCTTTCTGCCAGTGAACATCCAATCGTCAATGATCCGCTCTATGGTGTACCGGCTCATCTGTTCAGCGGCATGGGGCTGTGGGCAGATGAAATTGACTTTACCAATCCTCTGACCGGCGAAGCATGTCAGGCAAAGGACACTGAGAATATCGACTTTCTTTACTTTGACTGAGGAACTGCATGATGCAGTTCCTTTTTTTATAAGAAAAAGGCATCCGGTTCAACAGATGCCTTCAGTCAATACTCAGATATTTCTTCAATTCTGCCATTCGGTTTTCTGCATCTTTATATCCCCGCTGATACAGATCACCTATTTTTTCCACATCAGCTTCAAAGCGATGAATTTCCACTGGCACTGATGGTGCAATAACAAATACTCTTCCCTGTTTCTCCAGCATATCAATGCGGTCCAGAAGAAGATTGTAAGCAGGTGTTTCTTCCATCAGCCGGCGCATGATC
>SABF01000238.1 GCA_009929095.1 Erysipelotrichia bacterium | reverse complement strand
AACCTTTTTCAGAATTGCCGGAATGATGCAGATGACAACGATGATGCCTTCAACGATTGCAGGCAGATAGCGACCGAGTGCTGTTGCAAGACCCAGTGCTGTCCAGAATATGAATGTTCCTACAGAGTTCGGGTTATCCTTATCCTTGAGATTTTTTACGCCTGCATAGATGCAGATCAAACCGATAATGATATAAAGCAATTCAAGCATTTTAGCGCCGAATGTGATTTCAGGATTGGTAAAATACATGATTATTTGCCTCCCTTCACGGAGCTATAATATTTCTTCATATCATGGCGATCCATAATTGTGTAGTAAACAATTGTGACGACAACTGCAATGATGCATATAGGAACTTCTACAGCAGCCAGTCTTACAAGGTCTACTTCATAGCCAAGATCCTTCAAAGTATTCTGAACAAGCAGAGCGCCGGATCCGCCGACAACGAGCACCTGAGCAAAGAACCAGGTAATGTTGTCGATGCCTGCAGACATTCCCTTGACTTTCTCCATATGCTCTTCATTTGGCTTACAGCCTTTTGATTCAATCGCACCCTCGCACATCGGGATGACAACCGGGCGGATGAATCCAGCAACGCCGCCAAGCCCTACGTTGAATGCTCCGAAGAAAGCTCTGAGAACACCATATGAATTTACAATTGCTCCAGGTGTAGCACCCTTAATCTTGGATATCAGTGCAGCAGATGCCTGTTTCAGACCATTGCGCTCCAATGTTCCGGTTGCCAGCATGACAACTACGAAGATCAGCATGCTTCGGTTTGAAACAAACGTTGATCCGACCAGTTCCAGCAGCGGTATAAAACCGATGCCGCCAACTAGAGCGGTAATGACGGAAGCAACAACGATAATCAAAATGTTGTCTAGTTTGAGAGCAAAACCGATGATGACGACGAGAATACCTAGAAGCTTGAGATACTCCATGACTCTATCCTCCTGTTGTGTGTTTCCACAAGTTCAAAGATGCATTGGGCGTCTTCTCTGCATGCGAATGCGAATCCCCCTTGGTGATTCTACATAGTCTGTATTATATGCCATATATAACCGTTCAATCAATTTTAAAACCGCAATATTCTCAAGAACATGAGTTTTTGCACATAGCTGCAGATAATCATTCTGGGCTGTTTCATCTGCGACTTCGCTTGTATAGTAGACAGTCGTTATCCATGGGAATCGATGAGAATAGTACAGCTGCTGGTCCGACTGATTTCGTCCAATCCAGTAGTTAATCATTCCTCTATAATAATCAGCCGGGAAAAGCTTTGGCATCCAGGCATGAGCATATTTCTCAAATCTGTTCTGCCACTCCTGATTTTCTCTCATCAGCTCGTCATCTTTGCTTACTGCATCCGCAACTGCATCGGCGATGCTGTGACAGAGCAGCTGATTGGATTCATACTCTTCATCCAGCGGAATCCAGAAATAGCCATACAGAATGGATCTTGGCAGCCAGAATCCCTTAAATATAGGAGAAGTATATCCGGAATACGGCTGTTCCCATTCATGTGACGGAACTCCGTGATCGTCAATGAATACATCCGGCAGCATTTCCCGGTACAGGCGAAACATTGCATGTGCTTCAGTGTGTATCGTATCCAGCTTCATCGACTCATAGGCAAACTCTCTGCCTAACGCATTGTATCTGGCTACATGAAGCTTGTTATATGGATTGATTTTTGCCAGACGCTCATGCACTGCTGCTCCATCCGGATTTTCCATCGGCACAATGACCAGATTCATCCGTTCTGAAATACTTTGATACTCCGGATCGGTCAGAATCTTTCTGATCAGAGTCAGTGAAGAATTGGTGCTGCTGACTTCATTTGCGTGGTGACGGCAGTCCAGTATAACGGAAGGTTTATCCCGCAGCGCTCTGGCCTTTGTGACCAGTCCTTTTTCAGGATGAGTAAAGACCGCCCCAAATACTGTTCGATGCTGTACAGACTGAGCAAGTGAAATGATCCGCAGTCCTGTCACTCTCTTCAAATCCTGCATTATGGTCTCCAAACAGTCATAGCCAATGATTTCTGATTCATGCAGATCTATATCATCTACATTCACAGCATCAACAGGCTCCGGCTTCATCAGTGACTCTGCAGGTCCATCGTTAAAGCAAATCTGCGGAATATCTGAAAGCACTTCAGAAAGATCCAATGTTCCTTGCTTCAGATACTGCAGAAAATGCTTCTGATATTCATCTGTCATTCCTTCTGCACGGTAGTGGCAGACCAGCTGTCTCTCTTTCATGGATACTTCTGTCAGCACACATTCAGCAGTCAGGATATTCATGTCCTGCGTCCCTGTCTTTGATTCCATGCATGCTTTTCTTCGAACCGGCTGTTCCAGTGTCACAGAATAAATCGGATTCCCTTCCGCAATGCGAATATCCGGCTCAATCAGGCCCGGGGAGTCAAGCGGAGTTCCGCATAATTCTCTGCCAAGATGTTTAAAGTATTCCAAAGCTGTAAAGTACAGATCCTCCTGAAGCGCATCGACCGGTGAAATTCTATCCTGGCGGCAGTGAAGACTGCGATCCGTTTCTGAAATTTGAATAGAAAACTTCAGCCGGCTGAACAGCGGCTGATCTTCTGGACTTATCCCCTGCGGGTGATTCTGCATAATAGTTGTTCTTAAGTGGGGCAGTGTTTCTGTCTGAAACAGTGTCCAGATCTGATCACGATCAGTCGGGAATGTCTGATCAAGCAATACTTTGTGATTCTGAATGATGACTGCGTAAGACAAATCCGGATGTACAAGTCCTGCTTCCGGATAGCTGTCCAGATAAGCGCGCTCATAAGTTCTAACCTGATAATGATTCTCATATATCTGCTCCTCTCTGATATGAGCT
>SABF01000237.1 GCA_009929095.1 Erysipelotrichia bacterium | reverse complement strand
GGTTCCAAGTGCAGCGGTAAATAATTGCCATCTGTGCTCAGATGGTAATTATTTGGCACTACACATCAATTATTTTTGATCTGATGGTTAAATTATTCATTTGAAAGGTGCTGAACATTATGAAAATTCTTCAGGCTGTCTGGATGTTTATCCAGGATCAGATACTCGGAATGAAATGGCTTAACGCAGCAATCGGAAACCTGCTTTCTGCATTCGGTATGGATGTAACAGAGCGTATAGGCGGAAGTCTGCAATTCTTTATTTATGATGTAATCAAAATCACCATCCTTCTGTGCCTATTGATTTTCATCATTTCTTTCATACAAAGCTATTTTCCGCCAGAACGCAGTAAAAAAATCATGGGACGGTTTCACGGTATCTGGGCAAATATAATCGCTGCTCTGCTTGGAACAGTAACGCCCTTTTGTTCCTGCTCATCCATTCCGCTGTTTATCGGTTTTACAAGCGCGGGACTTCCGCTGGGTGTTACATTTTCCTTCTTGATTTCATCGCCAATGGTAGATCTCGGTTCTCTGATTCTTCTGATGAGCATTTTCGGTGCAAAGATTGCGATCGTCTATGTGACGGTTGGCCTTGCAGTTGCTGTCATTGGCGGAACGCTGATTGAAAAAATGCATATGGAAACCTATGTTGAGGATTTCATTCGCAATGCCAGTCGCGTAGATATTGAATCTCCTGATCTGACAAAACAGGAACGAATGGTATATGCCAAGGACCAGGTGGTATCCACATTCAGGAAAGTACTGCCTTATATTCTGATCGGTGTCGGCATCGGTGCAGTCATTCACAACTGGATTCCAGAAAGTTGGATTGAAGCAGTCTTGGGCAGCAGCAACCCCTTTGGTGTAGTATTGGCTGTACTGTCTGGTATTCCTATGTATGCAGATATATTCGGCACAATTCCAGTGGCAGAAGCACTGCTCTACAAGGGCGCACAGCTTGGCACTGTGCTTGCTTTCATGATGGCAGTAACCACGCTTTCACTTCCGTCAATCATTATGCTGCGCAAGGCAGTAAAGCCGAAACTGCTGGGACTATTTATAGCAATCTGCACAGCAGGTATAATTATCGTCGGATATTTATTTAATATATTTCAGTTTTTATTCATATAAACACAGGAGAACAGACAGATGGCTAAAACCTGGTATCCGGTTATTGATTATATGATTTGTAAAAACTGCGGCACCTGCGTGAATTTCTGCTCTCATGGTGTTTACGACAAGACCAACGCCCCATCTCCGGCAGTTGTCTATCCAGATGGATGCGTTGATCACTGTCACGGCTGCGGCAATCATTGTCCTCTTGGAGCTATTGTCTATATTGGTGACGATACCGGCTGGTCACCGCCGCATGGAATTAAATCAGATGAGATTGATTGCGCACTCTGCTGCAGAAAGAGCAGTTCGTAAACCATCCGCTAAGAGAGGATGATCTGCTGTGATTCTTGCAGATCGTTTATATTCAGATGATTTCATAAATATTGCATACATTTCAAAATCAAAGGAGGATATGCGAAATGGGACTGTTTAATTTTGGAAAGAAAAAAGAAGAAACAATGGAACAGTGTGAATGCGGAGGAATGCTCAAGTCTTCCGGCATCAATGAGAAGGAAGAAAAAAGTTCCTGCTGCTGCGGCGGAAACTGCAATGAACAGACTATGGCTAAAGCCGAAGCAGCAAAACAGGAAGGCTCTGCAGTGAAGGTACTCGGTTCGGGCTGTGCTAAGTGTATGGCATTGGAAGAAGCTGTCGGAGAAGCCCTGAAAGAGCTTGGAATGAGTGATGTTATAGAACATGTAACAGACTTTGCAGAGATTGCCGCATACGGCGTCATGACCACCCCTGCATTGGTGGTAGATGGAAAGGTTGTTTCCTTCGGCAAAGCACTAAAAAAAGATGAAGCTGTAAAAATCCTTGAAAATGTTCGGGGACAAGGGTGTCATCAGAAATAATCCCAGAAAACTAATATTGTTATAAATACCGAACATTATAGTCAGCATTTAGGATGACTGTCATTTTCTGAATTCTGAGTTCCTTTGATAATGCCAATTCTATCCTGATGACAGGTTTATCCGGATATCAGTTTGCCCATCCATACTGAAATTTCATATTTAAAGAAATTAAGTATCAGTAAAACCCCCCAAAAAAATTCGATTCGCTGCTAGACTGGCCGCTGACTCTACAGCTGATTCAGAGTCCCAGCTCAGTTTCCGAAGAAAGCGTCCGTCCAATTCTTCCAGCGGAATCATCTCCGCCTTTTCGATGATACTGCTCATGCATATTGAAAACTTCCGCAATCTGAATGAGGATATCCCGACGATTATCAATAAGTCAGAGGCTGTCAAAAAGCTAAGCGCAGCAGTGAGAAACTGACACAGAATGAAATTCATTGATCTGCGTGTATGTTGCTGTCGCCTCAGTTTTAGTCAGTGGCATATCGGGTATATATAAATTGATATATATATATCAATTCATTTGGCGTTTCTGGACAGTTGAACGACTGTCTCAACTGCGACAGTGCCAGGGAACATATCCACCGGCTGCACTTCCTGAACCTGATATCCCTGTTCAGCAAGATATGCGCAGTCTCTTGCCAGCGTCGCTGGATCACAGGACACATATATCAAGCGCTTAGGATTCATTGCGACCACTGCATTCAGCGTATTTACGGAGCAGCCTTTTCTTGGCGGATCTACGATGACAATATCAGGCTTTATCTTATTTTTCAGTATTCTTGCCGCACCAGCTTCAGCATCTGCCGTAAAGAATTCAATATTATCCCGATGATTCAGTTCCGCATTGATCCGTGCATCCCTGACTGCATCTTCCACAATTTCTATTCCATATACT
>SABF01000236.1 GCA_009929095.1 Erysipelotrichia bacterium | reverse complement strand
CCTTTATACAAAGATTATTCTAACGGTTTGGCCGATGAATGAAATAGACAGATATGTGGATTTGTGCACATGAAGCCGGTTATTTCTTGAATGAGCAGGCAATGAATCTGAACTGTATTGGTAAATAGTGTTTCTGAGACAATTTGATTATTCAGATCCGTATCTGTTCGAGCATGATAAAACGATTTTGGCTGCTTACAAGAAATACATTGACGCTTAATATGTTTTCTGTTACACTTTACGATGTTATCAGCCCTCTTGAGGAGGTCTGTAACCGCTCGGAAAAGGGTTAAGAACAGAATATTCTGTCCCCTGATCGGCGCGTCTTAAGATAATGTCAGGAGGTGCATTGAATGTACGCAATTATCGAATCAGGCGGAAAACAGCTGAAGGTAGAAGAAGGTCAGACAATTTATGTCGAAAAGCTCGATGCAGAAGCAGGAAGTGAAGTAGTCATTGACAAAGTCTGTCTCATATCTGATGCTGCAACTAAGATTGGCACACCGTATGTTGATGGAGCATCTGTAACCTGCAAGGTTGAAAAGCAGGGCAAGCAGAAGAAGGTCCGTTCCTTCATGTACAAGCCGAAGAAGGGCTCTACTCATCATAAGCAGGGTCACCGTCAGCCGTATACAAAGCTTACTATTGAATCCATCAAGGCTTAACAATGATTCACATCTCTCTCAGTATGCATGAGGGAAAGATCAAAGATCTGAATATTTCCGGTCACTCCGGATCAGCAGATAAAGGTCAGGATCTTGTGTGTGCAGCTGTCAGCGCAATTGCGTTTGGCATGTGCAATGCTCTGGATCAGATGGGATCAGATGCTTCGATCGCTGTTAAGTCAAACAGCATCGCAGTACAAGTGAATACAGCAGAAGAAAAAACCGAAACAATTCTTGAAACTGTCTGGATTCAAATGAAAACAGTATATGAATCAAATCAGAAGTATATCGATATTAAACAAATGGAGGTGTAAACCTATGAAATTCACACTGGATATTCAGTTCTTTGCTTCTAAGAAGGGTGTTTCTTCCACTAAGAACGGCCGTGACTCAGCAGGCCGCAGACTTGGAGCAAAGCGTGCAGATGGAGAATTCTGCACCGCTGGTTCAATTCTTTACCGTCAGAGAGGAACTAAGATTCTTCCGGGTAAAAATGTGAAGCGCGGCGGAGACGATACTCTGTTCGCCCTGACCGACGGAATTGTTAAGTTCGAGCGTGTAGGCAAGGACAAGAAACAGGTTTCCGTTTATCCACAGCAGGCATAAGAACAGTCTGTACAGCTCCTGAAGCAATTCAGGAGCTTTTTTAGAAATTGGAGGGCAATTGTATGATTGACCTAATTAAGATACATGTAAAAGCCGGTGATGGCGGCAAAGGTGCAGTAGCATTCAGGCACGAAAAGTATTATCCAAATGGCGGACCTTTTGGCGGAGACGGCGGTCGTGGCGGGCACATCTATTTTACAGTGGATACCAATGAATCTACGCTTGCGAAACTGCGCTATACAAAATCAGTAAAGGGCGGCACTGGCGGTAATGGTATGACCAAGAAGATGCATGGCGCTGATGGAAATGATGTTATCGTAAGAGTTCCTCTTGGCACGCTGATTCGAAATGCGGCAAACGGGGACCTGATGGCAGATCTCGTAAAGCCTCATCAGATCGTATTGATTGCTCATGGCGGCAAAGGCGGCCTTGGCAATATGCATTTTGCAACAGGTCGTAATGATGCACCTGAGTATGCCCAGCCGGGTGAAATTGGTGAGAGCTTTGATTTGCAGATTGAGCTAAGACTATTGGCAGATGCTGGGCTGATTGGCTTTCCTTCAGTGGGAAAGTCAACATTCCTTTCTGTATGTTCGAAAGCAAGACCGCAGATTGCGGCTTATCCGTTTACAACACTGGAACCGAACATTGGAGTTGTAAGACTGCCGGATGATCGCAGTTTCGTACTCGCTGATATGCCTGGACTGATTGAAGGTGCAGCTGACGGCAAAGGACTTGGCGATGAATTTCTTCGCCATATTCGCAGATGTCGTGTACTGATTCACGTTATCGATATGGGTGAAAGCGGAAGAGATCCTATCCAGGATTATGAAACGATTAATCATGAGCTTAAAACTTATGATTTAGAACTGGAGAAGCGTCCGCAAATTGCAGTTGCCAACAAGATGGATGAAGAAGATGCTGAAGAAAACCTGAAAAAGTTTAAAGCAGCATATCCTGATCTCAAAGTTTATGAAGTATCTGCACTGACACACAAGGGAATTGAAGATGTGCTGTATGCGGCAATGGCTGAGATTGAACAGGCAAGAATTGCCTCAGAGGCGGAAACTGCCTCAGAAGAGACAGTTGTATACCGTTATGAACCGAAGCGTCCGGATTATACTGTACAGAATCTTGGCAATCATCGCTGGAAGGTTGTATCTGATAAAGTTGACCGTCTAGCAGAACAGGTGGATTTTGATAAAGAAGAAGACACCTATCAGTTTGCCATGACACTGGCTAAGATGGGCATTGACAATGCTCTATATAAGGCTGGAGCCCGTGACGGAGACTCTGTTATTGTCGGAACCTATCTCATGGATTTCCACGAATAGGAGGGTATAACACAGATGATTGCTTTCATTTGCGGTACTGTTGCATCATATGGGGATGGCTGGGTAATTATTGACCACGACGGTATGGGATGGAAAATCAGCTATGCACATTCAGAACAGCTTTCTCTGAATCAGACAATAAAAATATTTACCTATATGCATCTAACTGAAAATGATGTTGCTCTATATGGATTTGAGAGCAGAGAAGAGCAGGATTTATTTCTCCGTCTGATCAGTGTCAAGGGGCTGGGGCCTAAGACTGCAATGAACATGCTTGGAGCACGTGGGGCCGATGCAATTGTCAC
>SABF01000235.1 GCA_009929095.1 Erysipelotrichia bacterium | reverse complement strand
ATTCAGAGTGGATAGATGATCAGGAGGTGAAGTCGGGCTTTGATCTTCCTGATAAAGAATGTCCAAAGTGCGGTGCCACAATGAAAGGTGATGGTCACAACATTCCTTTTGAAACCTTCCTGGGATTCAACGGTGATAAGGTACCAGATATCGACCTGAACTTTTCAAATGAATATCAGGCAAATGCACATGCATTTACAAAAGAAGTTTTCGGGGCTGACCATGCGTTTCGGGCTGGAACGATCGGTACAGTTGCAGAAAAGACAGCATTTGGATATGTATCCGGATATTGTGAGAAAATGAATATTCTGTCAATGCGCAAACCAATGAAGGACTATCTTGCAAAGGGATGCCAGAACGTCAAACGAACAACTGGTCAGCATCCGGGAGGTATCATCATTGTTCCGGATAACTACGAAGCGGAAGATTTTACTCCGGTGCAGTATCCGGCAAATGATCCAAATTCTGAATGGCTTACAACGCATTACGACTTCCATGATATTCATGACAATGTATTAAAGTTTGATATTCTCGGTCATGTTGATCCTACAGCAATGCGGCTTTTGACCAAAATCAGCAAAGTAGATCCTACAACTTTGCCAATGAATGATCCTGAAACACTGAGTTTATTCTACAGTGACGATGCCTTGAATGCAGATACCAGAATATATCATCAGGAAACTGGTGCACTGGGACTGCCTGAATTTGGCACTCGGACTACCAGACGCGTACTGGAACAGACACGGCCTCACAAATTCAGCGACCTGGTCATTATTTCAGGACTGTCGCATGGCACTGATGTATGGGCTGGAAATGCGCAGGTTCTTGTTGAGCAGGGGCATCCTCTTGAAGAAGTAATCGGATGCCGTGATGATATCATGACATATCTTCTGGAAATGAAGCTGGAATCCATAGATGCATTTAAAATCATGGAAGATGTGCGTCATGGAAAAGGTCTGACCGAAGAACAGGAAAAGAAAATGAGGGATCATAATGTACCAGACTGGTATATTGATTCCTGTCAGAAGATCAAGTATATGTTCCCAAAAGCTCACGCTGTAGCATATGTTCTGATGGCTTTGCGAATTGCCTGGTATAAAGTTTATGAACCATGGAACTTCTATATTCAGTTCCTGACTCTCAGATGTGATGCATATGAAATTGAGACAATGGACAGAGGAATTGAGGCAGTTCGATCACGCATGAATGATATTCAGTCAAGAATGACCAATCGCTTCGGCCCAAATCAGCCAACGAACAAGGAGAAATCGCTGCTTGGCACTCTTGAGGTTGTTGAGGAAATGTATGCCCGCGGCTACAGTATTGGAAATGTCAGCCTGTATCAGTCGCTGGCCGATGAATTTACGGTTGATAAGAATGATAATCACATTATTATTCCTCCGTTTACCGTACTGGACGGACTGGGATCTAATGTTGCGAAATCAGTCATTGAAGCAAGAAAGAAAGGAGAATTCCTATCCTGTGAAGACCTTATCAGCAGAACCCAGCTTTCAAAGAATGCTGTCCAGCAGTTGGAGAAACTTGGCTGTCTGAAGGGATTGCCGGAGCGGAATCAGATGAGTCTGTTCTAATGAAGATCAAATGCCCAAAGTGCCAAAATGAAATTTATACAAATCCATTTGCATTCAGCAAAGAAATGACATGTCCTTTCTGTCATTCAGACTTGATTCTGAGCGAAAGGACAATCATGCTGCTTCGTTCTTTTGTTGCACTGGATGTAGTAGGAGATGCAATTGTCTGTGGTATTATTGCCGGCTTTTACTCTACGTCAAGAGCTGCCATGGCATTCTTCTTCTTTGTTCTGATTGGATACATGTTTGAACTGCCTCAGCGATCCCTGCAGCAGAGAGGTTTGCTGATTTATGAGTTGAAAAGCACTCACAATGACTCTGAAGACAGCTGAAATGTTCAAAAACCGCTTGCATAAGCCATATAAATAAGATAATATTTTATCGTAACAGGAGAGCGAGAGCTCTCCTTCGTTCTTGTTTGGAGGTATATGGAGAATATTGATCATTTGAAAGAACTGATTCTTCCTCTGCTTGAATCCAATGATATTCAACTTTATGAACTCAAGTGGACCGGAAGCGGAAAAGATACTGTTCTGCAGGCAGCAATTATGAAACCCGATGGATCAATGGATCTTGATACATGTGCTGCGGTCAGTGAAAAGATTTCTGAGATACTTGATGAGTCAAATGCAATCAGGAATGCATACACGTTGGAAGTATGCAGCCCTGGAGCGGAACGTGAAATTCATCAGATATCAGAGCTGGAGCATATGGATCATCCATATGTCTATGTGCGTCTGCTGCATCCGACAGATAAGAAAATTGAATTTACTGGAACTGTGAAAGCCTGTGCGGATCATTCTGTTACTCTCGAATATCGCGATAAGACTGCTACAAAGACAATTCAATTCTCAGAAGAAAATATTGAGTTCATGAGACTCGCAGTTAAATTTTAAAGGAGAAGGTAATCAAAATGGAACTGAAGTACAAGGATATGATCAAGGCACTTTCTGACATTGAAGAAGAACGCAGAATTCCTGAAGAAGTTGTTCTGGAAGCCTTGAAAGAGGCAATGGCAAAAGCCTACAAGAAAGATGCAAATGAAAACGACATCAATGTGTCTGCCGAGATTAATGAAAAGAAAGGTACTATTGATATCTATCAGGAATACAGTGTTGTGGAAGAAGACGACATCCAGGATGATGAACTTGAGATGTCAGTTGAGAATGCTCAGACCTATAATCCAGAAGCAAAAGTAGGAGATACAGTTCGCCGAAAGGTGGAAATCACCGGAATGAGCAGAGCTGCAGCTTCTCTAGCCCGCAATGTCATGCGTCAGAAGATTCGTGAGGCTGAAAAGTCTGCTGTTTACAATGAATATATAGACC
>SABF01000234.1 GCA_009929095.1 Erysipelotrichia bacterium | reverse complement strand
CGCAAGATTCAGGTGACTGACAACTGCCGTAAGTGCATGGCCAAGGCCTGTATGGCGGCCTGCCGCTTCGGAGCGATTTCCATGGGAACAAACCGTTCCGAGATTGATTATGAAAAGTGCAAGGAATGCGGAGCCTGTGCTCGAGCCTGCCCGTACAATGCCATTGTTGTGACTGAGCGTCCATGCTATTCACACTGTCCGGTACAGGCAATCAGCTGGGATGACAATAATATTGCTGTGATTGATGAGGAAAAATGCATTGACTGCGGACAGTGTGAACTTGCCTGCCCGTTCGGTGCCTGTGAGGACATCTCCTGGGTAGTGCCGGTCATCACGGCATTGCGGATGAAGAGCAGAGTCTACGCCATTGTTGCCCCCTCTATTCAGGGACAGTTTGGCAATGCTTCTATGGCGCAGATCAAAAAATCCATTGAAATGCTTGGCTTTGAAAAGTGCTGGGAAGTCGCAATTGGTGCTGACAAGGTTGCCGAAGAGGAAGCGATGGAACTGCAGGAACATATGGATGCCGGAAAGCCGATGACGACATCCTGCTGTACGGCATTCGTAAATATGCAGCGCATTCATTTCCCGGAACAGTATAAGGAAAACAAATCTTCCACAGTTACGCCGATGATTGCCCTCGCCAGAAAACTGAAGAAGGACAGCCCCGATACCGGTGTTGTATTTATCGGACCATGTGTCGCAAAGAAGCAGGAAGCGATGGAGAAAATGACAGCAGTTGACTATGTGCTGACATTTGAAGAACTGCTGGCCATGCTTGCAAGTCAGAAGATTGTTCCGGAAGAAGTTGAAGCCGGCAGTGACAGTGATGAAGCAACCAACTATGGCCGCGGCTTTGCGGCGGGCGGCGGTGTTGCCAAAGCTGTAGGTCAGGCAAGAAAAGAATCCGGAGCGGCTGATGTGACATGCGTGTATGCGGATGGCGCTATGGAGTGCAAGAAACAGCTGATGCTGATGAAGGCAGGAAAGTTCAATGCCGACATTTTGGAAGGAATGAGCTGCCTGGGCGGATGTGTTGGCGGACCGGCTTCAATTGAGCAGATGGCTCTTGTCAAAGGCCGCATGATAAAGGAAAACAAGGATAACCCGTACAATTCGATCACTGAATCTGTAAAGCGCAATGGATTTGACGGAGTTGATATGAGTGTTCCCGACAAGAGGAAAGAGGAGGAGTCAAACTGATGGTTACAGTGGAAGTATGTATCGGCAGCGCCTGCTATGTCAGGGGCTCCAATCATGTGGTGGATGATCTGAAGGCAATGATCAAAGAAGAAAACTGGGAAGAGAGAGTTGCTTTGAAAGGCTCATTCTGCATGAAGGCCTGCCAGAATCATATCGGTCTGGGCATTAAGGTAAATGGCAGACAGCTGGAAGGGATCACCCTGCAGAATGCCAAGGAAATGATCAGAGAAGAGGTTAAGAAGGATCTCGTATGAAAAGCAGGTATATCCAGCTGGAAGAAGGCTCATGCCATAACTGTATGAGATGTGTCAGAGCATGTCCGACACATGCAATGACATATATTCATAATGAACCGCGAATTGAAGCAGAGGAATGCATTCTCTGCGGACGCTGTTATTCGGTATGCCCGCATGATGCCAAGCAGGTGCTGAGTGAGGTGCTGCAGGTACGCCGCTGGCTGGATAACGGCGAGCAGGTGATTCTCAGTGTGGCACCTAGCTTTACTGCAGTGTGGCCGAAGTTTGCGGCATTGGAGCGCATTCTGATTGGCCGTGGTTTTTCAATAATTGCGGAAACTGCAAGAGGAGCAAGTCTGGTCTCTCAGTCTTTTGCCAATCTGATACAGGCTGGCAATATGAAGAATATTATTACTACCTGCTGCCCGGCAGTAGATGAGCTAATTGAAAAGGAATATGGCGATCTGACACCTTACATGGCACCGGTTGTCTCTCCGCTGATTGCACATGGCCGTTCGCTGAAAAAACAGTATCCAGATGCCAAGGTGGTATTCCTTTCCCCTTGCATTGCCAAATTCAAGGAAATAGAAGATGCCAGATTTGCTGGTGCGGTTGATGCGTGTATTGGAATGGAGGAAGTGGCAGATTGGATCAAGAATGATCTGTCTGACAGCGAGAAGGATGATTGGGAATCCTTTGAAGGATCCATCTCCCGACTCTATCCGACGGCTGGCGGAATCATCGCAACTCTTGAAAAAGACCCAAAATATAAATATGTTGCAGTAGATGGCGTTGAAGAGGTCAAGGAAGTACTTGATGCATTGCGGGAGGGAACGTTCTCCGGATATTTCTTTGAGATGAATTCCTGCCGCGGAGCATGTCTCGGCGGTCCGCTGATGTCGCATTTCCATCATAATCAGTGGCTTGGCCAATCGGTCATCCGCGAGAATGTAAATGAGAAAGATAAGATCAAGGCCGGACCGATTCCGCTGGACCTGACTGTCGAATGGCACAAGGAAGATATTTTCCGGCCTCATCATACTGAAGAAGAAATCAATGCGGAAATGATTGCCATGGGCAAGACATCACCGGATAGAATTCATGACTGCGGTGCCTGCGGATATGAGACATGCCGCCTGAAGGCGATCGCTGTTCTGGACGGTAAGGCAGATCCAAAAATCTGTATGCCGGAAGCACTTGCTCATGCACAGTCTCTATCAAATGTTGTCATTGAGAATACACCAAACGGCATTGTTATTCTGGATAACACTTACAGTGTAAAGGAAATGAATCCTTCCGCCAGGGCGCTTCTGAATCTGGAAATGATCAACCCGACCGGTATGCCGGTACAGGCAGTGCTTCCGGATGATGCACTGAACCGCCTGATTCATATGACTGGCAGAAAAACAGAGTATATCCGTGTCTGGTATGATAATTACCAGAAACTGATTGATCATGCCATTGTAAAGATTCAGGATGAACCGTATAC
>SABF01000233.1 GCA_009929095.1 Erysipelotrichia bacterium | reverse complement strand
ACTTTTCTCAGGCATTGATGTCTGGATAGATTAGGGTAGCAATGAAGCATTGTACCGTTTGTAACCAGCTGAACATGTACCGATTCAGCATCGCAGATGCATAAAATATCTTCAAATTGCGGATGCAGCATTGGTTCTCCCTGAACATGAAGATAAATATATGAAGTGTATTTTTTTACCTGCTTCAGAATGCGGTAGAATTCACCAGTGCTCATAATGAGCGGAGGCCTCTGATTCTTCCTGCAGAATGCACAGTTCAGATTGCATTCATTCAATATTTCGATATAAGCACGTTTTATCATTGCTACATTATAGAAAAGGCATTGAATTCAATCAATGCCTTAATGAATGGATCTGGATAAAAACTCCTTTGTGCGTTCCGATGACGGATGACTGAAGAATTGATCAGGTGAACCTTCTTCTTCAATACGGCCATTGTCCATAAAGACAACGTGATCGGATACTTCTTTTGCAAATGTCATTTCGTGGGTTACAACGATCATAGTAAGTCCTTCTTCGGCAAGCTGTTTCATAACCACAAGCACTTCATTAACCATTTCCGGATCAAGTGCCGAAGTTGGTTCATCAAACAGCATCAGTTTCGGATCCATACATAATGCACGGGCAATTGCAACACGCTGCTTCTGACCGCCTGAGATTGTCAGACTTGATGCCTGGGCAAAAGAATCCATACCTACTTTTTTAAGATAGTGCATAGCTTTTTCTTCAGCCTCTTCTCTAGACTTATGTAAAACCTTTATCTGAGGAACTATGCAATTCTGAAGAACATTCATATTTGAAAATAGATTGAATTGCTGGAAGCACATGCCTACTTTTGCACGATATGCATTTACATCTCTGGTAGTCAGAATATCCTCGCCAAATACATTAATTGTTCCGCTATCTGGCTTTTCAAGAAGATTGATACAGCGAAGCAGAGTAGATTTGCCAGAGCCGGACTTCCCAATGAGAGTAACAACATCACCTTCATTGACAGTGAAGTCGACACCTTTCAGAACTTCCAGACTGCCAAAGCTCTTATGAATATTTTTGATTTCAACTACTGCTTTCATTGATGTCATTTGGCTGTCCTCCGATGTGAAGCAAGTTTCATATTCTTCGGGTCTGTATCCGATTGCGGAATGCTGATATTCCGGCTATTCATGCGCTTTTCAATTGCATTCAAAATGATTGAAGCAATCGTAGTCAGAATTAGATAGATGCAGGCCTCGACAAAGTATGTTTCGGTAAACTTGTAATTTGTGCCGGCAATTGACTTTGCCTGAAACATCAGTTCAGTAATAGAAATGATCATCAGTACTGAAGAGTCTTTGATATTTACTATCAGTTCATTTCCAATCGCCGGGAAAGCATTTTTGATAGCCTGTGGAAGTACAACACTCATCATGCATTGACTGTTTGACATCCCAAGTGATCTGGCTGCTTCAGTCTGTCCCGGATCAACAGACTGAATACCTGAACGAATTATTTCAGCCATGTACGCACCGGTGTTGATGGAAATTATAAACAGTGCAGCTGTCAGCTTATCCCAGTGAATGACACTGAGAAGGGCATAGTAGATGAAAACTGCCTGTACCATCATCGGTGTTCCGCGAAAGACACCAATATAAACTGAAGTGATACCATTAAACAGTTTTTTAAAGAATCTTCCGCATAAAGAAGCAGTGTAATCGAGCTTGACAGCTCTGAATCCCCCAATGACCAGTCCAATAAGGAAACCGGCAGCAGTACCTACAATTGCGACAATGAGTGTTGTTCTGACTCCAAGAAGCAGACTTGGCCAGTAGGTTGTGATAATCTTCCAGACAGTCGCAAAGAATGATGATTCCATAATCAGCAATTACTCGTTTGCTGCAGGCTGACGCACAACTGCTTCTGCCATCAGAGCCTGGCGCTGATCTTCTGAAATTGCATCCAGGGCAGCCTGTACTTTATTCAGAAGATCTTTATTATCCTTGGCAATTGCTATAGAAACCGAAGAATCTGCAACAAATCCATGCCCATCCTGGAAAGTAACATAAGCAAGATCTGGATTTGCAGCGACAATTCCTTCAGCAACTGGCAGCTCAGAAACCACAGCGTCAACTTCTCCATGCTGCAGAGCATTGACTGTTGCCGGCATGCTTTCGAGCGGTGTTGCATGAATGACACCATTTATCTGATCAATAACAGAATCATACAGCGTATTCAGCTGGCCAAGTACTTTCTTGCCGCTAAGTTCCTGAATATCAGTTATATTGGTTAACTCACTGTCTTTCCTGACAATAACAACTTCCTGGCTGGTGTAGTATGGCGTCGTGAAACTAACTGATTCCTCACGTTTCGCAGTATCTGTCATTCCGGCAATAATTGCATCAATTTCACCGTTTTGCAGAGCAGGAATGAGATTGTCCCAGTCAGTCTTGACGATTTGTACATCAGTACCAAGGGCTGCTGCAATCTGTTCGGCTATGACTACATCATATCCGTCACAGTAATCAACTTCAGAAATTTTCTGAGTGGTGTCGCCTGCAGTAACCGTGGTCCAGTTGAACGGAGCATAGTTGCACTCCATGCCAACTTTGAAAGCAGCTGCAGAAGCAGAAGATGTTGAGACCGATTCGGCTGTGCCGGCTGCAGCGGAACTGCCGCAACCTGCCAGAAGCATCATTGCAGATACTGCACAAACTGTAATCTTTTGAATGCGATTCATGTTTTTTCCTCCATTTTAATTTCTATAAAAACAAAAGCCGTATGCTATCACATACGGCTCATTTCTTTACCATATCGTAATAGCGCCTCTTCACAGAACGTGAAGGAGTGGTGCAGATGTTCTCTGCATCCCCACGCAGTGTTCCTACCGGAATCCTGCGTTCGGCGACGATTGCCTTTCACATGCTTCAATGCCTGTCGGCTCTGCATGCTACTCCTCTGCGTCGCTA
>SABF01000232.1 GCA_009929095.1 Erysipelotrichia bacterium | reverse complement strand
TTGTGATACCATGCAGCAGGAGCGTCTCACTGTAGAAGAAATCCGTGAGAAGATCCGGAAGGAAATACGCTTCTGAAATCTAAGAAAGGACAGTAATGGCGAAGATCAATGAAGAAGAAATCAATGCACTGAGATCCAAAGCAGATATCGTTGATATTATCAGTCATTATCTGCAGGTGCATAAGAAAGGCAGATCTTATACAGCTCTCTGCCCATTCCATGATGATCACACGCCTTCCATGTCTATTTCTCCAGATCGTCAGATATACAAATGCTTCGTCTGCGGAGCAGGCGGCAATGTATTCACTTTTGTCCAGAATTATGAAAAGGTGACATTTCCGGAAGCGGTATCAAAAGTTGCAAATCTGGTCGGTTTTGAACTGTCATCCGATCCTTCAGAAGATACCAGACCTAGAGATCCTCATAGAGAAGCACTGTACAAAGTTCTGAATGAGATGATTCGCTACACAATGTACCAGATGAATACCGAGGCTGCTGCCAGGGAAAAGGAATACCTTGATGCACGCGGCCTGACAGAAGAAATTCGTCAGAAGTTCGAGATTGGCTACAATCCAAACGGTGATGTTCTTCATCATTTTCTAGAAGCTAAGGGATACGCTGATAATGACATGGTTTCATGCAATGTCATTCGCACCGGAGCAAGCGGAATCCACGATGTATTCAGCGGACGAATCACATTTCCAATTCATGATATGCGAGGCAATCCGGTAGGGTTCTCCGCTCGCACAATTGATAAAGATAATCCTGCTAAATACATCAATACCAATGATACTGAATTGTTTCAGAAGAGTGATCTGGTATACAACGTGCACCGAGCTCGCGGAGAAGCAAGAAGACAGGGAAAACTTTATGTGTGTGAAGGCGTGACAGATGTTATTGCCTTTGCCAGAGCAGGTATGGACAATGCAGTCTGCACACTGGGCACATCCTGTACGGAACATCAGATCCAGATTCTGAAAAGTCTTGCTCCACGCACAGTATTCTGCTATGACGGTGACGAAGCTGGACAGCATGCAACATGGCGTGCAGCAAAGATGGCGAAGAGCGCCGGCTGTATTGTAACCATTATTGACAACCGCACGGGAAGAGATCCGGATGAGATCATCCGCAGTGAGGGCAGTAAGGCACTGCAGGAACTTGCCGGGAGAGAAGTAACCTGGATGGAGTTCGCACTGCATTATCTTGAGCTTCACACCAATATGGAAAACTATCTGGAAAAGAAAGAGTTCGTACAGAAAGCACAGGCTGAAATAGCTGAGCTTGATGATGAATTGGATCGTCAGCACTTCACACAGAAGCTTTCTGAAATCAGCGGATTAAGAATTGATTGCCAGCCAAAACATCCGCTTCCCGTATATTCCCAGCCAAGAAGAAATCCGCTTTCCAGAATGCCGGACGGAACGGAAGAAGCAGAAGAACTGATTCTTTCTCAGATGATGGCTCATCCGGCTGCTTCAAAGCAGTTCGAGGAAAAACTTGGCTACCTTCTGGATTCCAGCAGGAATCAGGTGGCAATGATGGTAGTTGACGGATGGCGCAGCGGCAATGTGACTGTCAGCGGGCTGATCGATGCCTCAGCTGATCAGCCAATTAAGGATCTGATTGCTAAGCTTGCCACATCTCCGGGATTCGAGCTTGCATATGATGCAAACCTGATTGCCGGTTCTATCCGAAAGATCATGATCAGTGTAAAAAAAATCCAGGCAGATGCATTCCGACAGCAGCTGAATCAGCCGATGAATTCGGAAAGCCGGGAATTAATTATGAATGAGTATCAAGAATGTCTGCGAGACCTACGGCGGGATATCGATGAAGAAAATAGTGAAAAACACTAAAACAGCAGCAGCGGTGACAGGTAAGAAAGCACCGGTAAAGAAACACGAAGAAAAAAATACGGCGGTGAAGAAGTCAGCTGTCAAAAAGCCAGCCGCTAAAACAACGACCAAAAAACCTGCGGCGAGCAAACCGCAGGTTATGAAAGCACCTGAAAAGAAAACGGAAATCAAGAAGACAGCAAACAAAAATAATCCGGTAAAGAAATCTGCTGTTAAACAGGCGGAACCCAAAAAGAGTGTAAAGAAGCCGGAAGTAAAGAAATCTTCAGAGAAGATTTCAGCAAAGAAACCTGCAGAGAATTCTGCAGTTAAAAAGCCTGAAGAGAAAGTTTCAGTCCGCAGATCAGAGCCTAAGAAAACAGTGAAAGAGGAAAAGACTCATATTGCTGAAAAGACAGGCAGAACAAAAAAAGAATATGTCAGTGCAAAAGTACCGGAAAAGGCATTGAAGAAAGATGCTGATAATGCCAATGCATATCATGGCGAGAAAAAGAAACACACTGAAATTGAAGTCTATAAGCATGAGGGCAAACGTAAAGAACTGAAGACCATTGAAGAACTGAAGATTGACTATGTTGCTGTGTTTAAAACAGATGGTGCAATTTATCAGAAAGATATCATGGCTTCTCTTGATCACCTTGACCTGTCTGATCAGGATATGGAAGATCTCTGGAACTGGTTCACTGCAGAAAAGATCAAAATCTCTGAAGACGATGACATTGAGGTAATGGATGATAATGAGCTTGATCTTCTGGACGATGATGAAAAGACAGAGGATGAGGAAGAAGACGAGGAAAATGCTGAGGCGGAAGAAGAGGAGGAGCCTACTGTTGTTACAAGCTCTCACGGCCGCAAGACAGCATCACTTTCAACTTATGCTGGCAAGAGTTCCAGTATTCAGCTGAATGATCCTGTAAAGATGTATCTGAAGGAGATTGGCCGTGTTCCTCTTCTGAAACCAGAAGATGAACCTGAGATAGCTAAACGCATCGAAGCTGGCGATGAGCAGGCAAAGAATATTCTGATTTCTTCCAACCTAAGACTTGTAGTTTCCATTGCGAAAAAATATGTAGGACGTGGAATGCTG
>SABF01000231.1 GCA_009929095.1 Erysipelotrichia bacterium | reverse complement strand
CATCCCTACTATGCAGTTGACGCTCGGAAGATCAATGCCATAATGCAGAAACTGAATGCGAAACACCGTACTTATTCTCAAGGTTCATTTATGACGGGTGAAGATATTGCAATGATTCAAAATGACAGTTATGAATCGGCAATGAATTCATTTGATGATGATCGTAATGAACGTAAATAATCGTTCGCTGCGTTTTTATCCGGCCATTTATCCAGTTGTAATTTTGCTCTGATACTAAATCATTTATACAGTCATCATAGATCTTTATACATTGATTTCATGCAATGCCGTATCGTCTTATGATATAATTTTTCGGTAGTATTTTATGTTGTATTTCCAACATGGAGATGATATGGCAAAACCTCTAGGACTCATTCAGAAAAATCGAATTTTTAAAGGAATTCCAAATGATGAATTTGAACAGATGCTGGAAACATTGAATGTACAGTTGAAGCATTATCATAGTCATCAGACTATCCTGTCACGCGGCAGAGCTGTCAGCCGAGCAGGTCTGGTTCTGAAAGGAAGCGTGAATATCTACCAGGATTCATTCTGGCAGAACAGAACTCTGGTAGACACTTCTGCGTGCGGCGAGATGATCATGTCGTCATTTGCATGCGTTCGCGGTTCTGTTTCTGATGTAACAGTTGTCGCAGAACGTGAGACAATCATCCTTTGGTTTGATCTCTACGATATTCTCAATCTGGATGACGGCGGCAGATATCATACGATTCTCGTCAGAAATATTATTGCGGAAATGGCTTCCAAGAATCTTCAGCTTGATCACAGAATTATTCATTTAAAGCCAAAAACAACAAAAGAAAAGATTCTCTCCTATCTGTCAGAGCAGGCCTGTATGAATGATTCAAATGTATTCGATATTCCCCTGGATCGACAGAGTCTAGCGAATTATCTTTCTGTTGAACGAAGTGCCATGTCGGCTGAACTATCTAAACTTGAGCGCCTTGGCTATTTTGAATGCAGTAAAAATCATTTCACCCTTCTGCAGCTCAAGACCTCGTAATTAAAAGGCAGATGTCTGCCTTTTTCACTGTACAATTCAATTGACTCGATTACTTTCCCAGCAATGAATCTACTTCCTTCTGGGCGGTTTCAATATCATTGCAGACAACCATAATGACCTCACTGCCATTGTCTTCAACGATGGCATTGTCAATCTTGAATACTTCATCCGGATAATAATTCTGCATCTGTTCCTTCTGCGTTTTCAAATATGTCGAGATGGATTCACGGCAGGAATCAACATTGGTTGTTGCAAAAACAGCAACGGTATCAGCTGTCTTGTCATTTGCAATATATACGCTGTCAGAGGTCACTATTCCATCCTCAAAGAAGAACAGTCCCTGAACAATCTTGCTCTCAATGCTATCCATTTTATCAGTCAGTTTGAGATCGGAAACGATTTTTGATGCAGTGCCTGCAACATCTGCGGCTGATCCGGCTGATGCGGCTGCTGAACTGGAACTGCATCCAGCTAACAGTGCAGTAATAATAAGACTACTCACAAATTTCTTTAACATAATCGTCACTCCTCACCACGTGTGTTGCTATATAATTCTCAAAAATATGAGTTCCCGTCGGCTGCAGGTGCAGTCCGTCGGCAACATATTCCGGGACTATCTTACCATCCGGTCCGCTCAATGCATAGTCCGGGTTCAAATAATAACAGTAGTTGTTATGTGCCAGATCAAGCATATGCTGATTCAGATCCTGTATCTGTATGGTGAGCTGTTCATCCGTAAGGCCAGAAATATAATCTGGATGGTAAGCAAGAATAATATAGATATTCACATTCGGATTATTCTCTCTCAGCATGGTCAATATGCTCTGATACTGCTCTGCCCAAGGATCAAATGTCTTGTTGCGAATTCCATTAATGCCAAACAGCAGATAAATATTATTTTTGGCTGTCGTATTGAGTACATCGTACAAAGTGATGCCGTCATCAC
The DNA here is from genome assembly GCA_009929095.1 of Erysipelotrichia bacterium. Taxonomy (GTDB): domain Bacteria; phylum Bacillota_I; class Bacilli_A; order Erysipelotrichales; family Erysipelotrichaceae; genus Bulleidia. Next base: position 989 of record SABF01000231.1, on the reverse strand, counting down.
GTTCATCAACCTTCATTGTCTGAATCAGCATCAGATTCAATGACGTTACGTATTCTACCTCAGCAGTTGGATGCGTGCCATATAAAGACAGTGCACCCATGCGGGAATCACCGGCAAACAGCGTATCGTCATAATACGATTCTGCAACAGCCTCGGTCGTAGGAACATCAGAATAATAATCATATGAATCAATTGCCCGGCATGCAAACTGCTCAGGATTTGAAGAAGCTCGGGCATCCGGAGCGGTCGGTTCTTTTGTCACACAGCCCGCCAGCAGACATAAGATCATTGTCAACACTGCAATTCTTTTCATCATTTGAACAGATCGTCACTTTCTTCAGAATCTTCCTCGCCAAATTTAGGCAGATCCGGCAGCTCATCCAAGCTTAACAGCTTAAACGAGTCCATAAATTCAGGTGTCACTTCGTAAAGAATCGGGCGGCCAGGCGCTTCGCTTCTGCCGCTTTCTCGAATCAGAGCACGGGCAAGCAGCTTCCGCAGCATCATATCAGCACCTACACCGCGAATTTCTTCTATTTCCACTCTGGTAATAGGCTGCTTATAAGCAATGATTGCCAGTGTCTCAAGAGCAGCCTGAGACAGAGTAGCTTCCTTGCTGATCTGAAACAGCTTGGACATCTAATCCTTCCAAAGCTGGGTTCGTTAATGCAGCATCTATGGATTCAACGATCTGTTGTTGAACCATTGTTTCTTGCTTTAATGTGTCTAAACGAACTATCTCTTGTTCAACTTGTTCAAGCGTAATGTCCTCAGACGAGAATCGAGCTATTTTCAAAACCTTGAGTCTTTGATGAATATCTTCTATTTGTTGTTTTAATTGTTCTAATTGAACTTTTCCTCGATCTAGATCGTCAATATCTTGGGTAAGATCCGCATAATTTGAATCAACAATAGCAACCGCCCTATTGATCGCTAAAGCGCGCGCCATAAGATCGTTTGCCAACGCTTCGAGACTGGTCGTTGAATTC
>SABF01000230.1 GCA_009929095.1 Erysipelotrichia bacterium | reverse complement strand
GGACTTGATTCTAGTGGTAATGAGAGCGGAACAGCTACCACTGGCGGTGCTATTAACACTGATCCAAAAGCCGATTTTACCGACACGGAGGATTAGGTATTCGCTTCAATAAACGATATACTTACTCGCGAAGGTCAGACAGAGGTTTCTGCAGACACCGATACGAGATATACCGCTAAAGAATATCAGACAAAATTTCTTAAATATTACAATAAAGTTCAGAAAGATCTTGAAACTGCAGAAGCACAGCTTGAAAGCGCACAGGATGAGCAGAAGGCTCTGGATAAAGCAATAACAGACAAGGCTGCAGAGCTCGAGGTTTTAAAAGAGGAAGCTTCAGCAGCCGGAACCGCTAAAGGAGCAGCTGACGCAGCAGTTATTAAAGCATCAGCTGAGCTTGATCGTTTGGAGGGTGTTGCAGAGTCTAAAGCACAGGATGTTACAGGGCTGAAGAAAGAGTATGATGCTGCAAAAGAGAAGTCCTCTGAAGCAACAACAGCTCTGGCTCAGGCAGAGATGAATGTCACGGCTAAATCCGATGCAGTTACCGATCAGGAAAACGCTCTGACGGCCGCTAAAGATGCAAAAACTGCATCAGATACAATTGTTAATGCCGCTCAGAATACTGTAAACGAAAAGAAAGAGATTATCGACAATGCTGGTAAGGGTGCTGCCGCAGCCGAAGATGTACTGAAGAAAGCAACCGCGGTTTTTGAAGAAGCAACAAAAACCGCAAACAGCAAAAACGCTGACAAGAATGCAAAAAAGGAATCTCTTGCCGCAGCCGAAAATACTGTTGAAGAGAAATCCAGGGCAAAGAATACCGCTGATAGCAATGCCACTGCAGCGAAAGCCGCAGCAGCAGAAGCTGAAAACATCTTTAATGCAGCAAAAGACGATCTCAAGACAAAGAATGAAGATTTTGAGGCTAAAACTGTTCTGGCAAAAACCGCAAGTGATAAATTTGACGCGGCAAAAGCAACTGCAGATGCTACAGTCGTTGCTCTTACCGAAGCAAGACAGGCAGCATCCGACGCTGAAACAGCCTATAATAACGCAGTAAACGCTAACGCAGCTGCTGTGGAAGAGTATCGTACGAAACTGGCGGCAGCTACTGCTGCCAGAGCCGAGGCAGAAGAAGCTGTTCTGAAACTCAACGCTTCTGCATCCAACCTTGCAAGCCTTGTAAGAGCGGCTGGAGAGGCAAACGATGCAAACACCGCAGCACAGACAGAGCTTGAGGAAGCAAAGAGAAATCTCGAAAGATTCTCTGCTGAATCTGTAGAAAACGCAAAGACAGCTCTGGAAGCCGCAAAGACTGCTGTATCCAAAGCAGAGGAAAATAAAACAGATGCAGAAGAAAAGCTGAAAGCTGCTATGGCTTCCGAAGATACTGCATATGCAAATCTTGCAAAATCAAAGAAGGCTGCACAGGAAGCAAAAGATGCTTATGATTCCTGTCTCAAGATTCTGAATAGCGCCAAAGCTACTCTGTCCCAGAAGAAAGGCATTCTCGCTGCTATCATCGCAGCAGAAAATGCAGCTGCAAATGCCGGAAAAGAAACAGCAGATGAAACCCGTGAACCTGCAATCATCACCGCAGTCGAAGAGTTCATCGAAAGTATCGAAAAGCATAAAGCTCCGGTTATCAAATATACAGCATCTGGAAAAGTAAGTGCTGAAACCGCCAGTCCTTCAGAACCTGTTTCAGGCACCACGAATTCATCAGCGACCACATCCAGCGGCTCTGCGACGGACAGCAACAGCGGTCCGGCAGAAACAGATATTCTCATTGGTGATACAGAAAGCGGTTCTAGCATCTGGACCAGCTGGCAGTTCTACACAGCGGTAGCAGGCATTACAGTAGCAGCCGCAATCAGCATCGTTGTACTGAAAACCAAGCACGAATAGAATCCTGTATCAGGCATAAATATCACCGAAACCACTCAGCGAATTCCAATGTTCGCAGGGTGGTTTTGTTTATAGCGTTTTTCAATTCTGTACATGCGCATAAATTGTGAGCACAATTTTAGGTAAAACATTTTTGGCAGTACTTTCTACCAGAACTTATATGATGCACTCCTTATGCTATACAGGAGTATTTTCCGGGCCTGTTTTTCCTGAAGGTATTCTAATTTTGGCTGCTGAAGTCGCTTATATACATGCGTTTTACGCTTTTACGTGACAGACGCAAGAGCCTGGAAGGAGGCGATTGCTGCAGGTGACGGCTTGCATCGGGCAGCTCATCTGCAATTTCAGCTGCCGGACATGCCTTCTATTTGTGTCAAAACGTTGATTTAGAGTAAATAAATGAAAATTAACTTATAAACATGAAATGGTTACCAGATGCATCTAAAACAGAAGTTAACCGCAGACTTAAGTCTGGCAGAAATGGTGAGTTCTTATGAAGAAGAGAATTGGAATGATATCATCATCGGAAATGGGGAAGGGCAAAAGCAGAAAATGCATCAGCTTGCTTTTGCCATCGCCGGGATCGCCTTGTAGCAGTGTGACCTTGCCGAAAGGGATATATGGGTACCACAGCCATTTCACTTCCTTGGGTTCGATTTCGCTTGCTCTGATGATTTCCAGATTAACGCTTTGGTTTGTTTCGTTTTACCTTTCTGCCCGTATCTTTGATCATGACCTCAATTCTGTCACGAAGCGCTCCTGACTCGAGAGCATGAAATGAATACTGTCGGCGCATCATAAACAGTGAGAAAAGACTGACCAGAAATACCATTGTGAGAAATGCACCGCTAATCAGAATACAGATAAAGAAAGATCTCTGATAACTGATCATGAAGTCATTGGTCCATGCGCTGATATTCGTTCCAACAAATACAAGAAAGACGCAGCATCCCAGCATAACCGCCAGTTCCATAAGAAGATTCAAAAACTCATCCTTCCAAAATTCCTTTTTTGTTCTCTTATTCAGTCCGTACTTCTCGGCGATCGGACGCCAGTAGC
>SABF01000229.1 GCA_009929095.1 Erysipelotrichia bacterium | reverse complement strand
GCTTTGATAGATTCCACAAGCTGAATCTCAGGATCCTGTGGGAAGTCCTTGCCGAGATTAGCTTTATAGAACTCCTTAAAGCGCTCGCTGAGTTCAACCATATCATCAGCATCCAAGTCGATATCAAGCTTGACACCTTTTTCTTCCTTAACTGCAGTGATGATCTTTTCAAATTCCGTTTTGCTCAGTCCCATGACTACATCAGAAAACATCTGAATGAAACGGCGATAGGAATCATATGCAAAACGCTTGTTGCCAGAAATCTCTGCAATGGACTTAACAACATTGTCATTAATTCCAAGATTCAGGATAGTATCCATCATTCCCGGCATAGATGCACGTGCTCCGGATCTTACAGATACAAGAAGTGGATTTTTAAGATCTCCGAGTTTCTTCCCAGTGGCCTTCTGCAGCCATTTCATCTGAGCGAGAATCTGAGACAAAATCTTATCGTTGATCTTTTCTCCGTCATCATAATAAGCATTGCATGCTTCTGTAGTAATAATGTAGCCCTGCGGCACCGGAAGGCCGATGTTGTACATCTCACACAGGTTTGCGCCTTTGCCGCCGAGCAGCTCGCGCATCGAACCATTTCCTTCAGAAAACTTGTAAACGTACTTCTTTGCAGCCATAAAGCCTCCTTTGTATATTTACACTACTCTTTTTCTTTTTGATTATATGATGAAAGCACTTTCTTCACAAGTGAAGAAGTATATATTTATGCATTATTTCAGATGTTTTTCTAGAAATCCGAACAATGCAGGAAAATATTTCTCGTTTGTGTGTGACATTGCATGTCCTACACCAGGTGCAGTGAACAGCTCCTTAGGTGCATTGCAGGCATAATAACAGTCATAGACCATGCGTGCAGGTATCACAGCATCTGATTCCCCATGAATAAACAGCATTGGAATTCGACTCTGAGAAACCTGTCTGATAACACTCACATCATTGAGTGAGTAATGAAGGCACTGCTTAACAAAGAAATCGATTCCTGGAATAAATGGAGCTCCTGGAATTTTGTATTCACCAGAGATGCTCTTCTCAATAAAGTTCTTGACGTCCGAACAGCCGCAGTCCTCTACAGCACATTTAACATTAGCCGGCAGATAATCTCCGCATGCATACATGACAGCAGTTGCACCAAAAGAAATACCAAACAGTACAATTTCTGCATCCGGATCAATATTAATCAGATAGTTGATCCAGGAAATGAGATCATAGTGTTCTGGCCATCCCATACCGGTATACTTGCCTTTGGACATGCCGTATCCACGCTGATCAATAGCAAGCAGATTATATCCCTGCTGATCAAATTCATAGAGATAGTCACCTAGCTCAATTCCGCAGGAATGGCTTCCATGTACCGCAATGATCCAGCGATGGCTGTCTTGATGATTCGTGATTCGAAGTGCATGGAGATGAAGACCATCATAGGAATCGAGATATTCTTCATTGCGTAACGATTTGCTCATCCATGAGTCATTTCGTGCCTGATTGCCTGACCGTGTCCAAGGAATTCGGTTCTGTATCACTGCATGATCCAGATCAAAATGATCTCGGAAAACATAGTACGAAAATCCAATATAGGATGCCGTACCAATCGCTGCTGCTGCAGCTGCTGTTTTCAGAATCGGATGTTTTTCTTTGTTTTCATTGCTGCTCATCGCATACCTCCTCTGATAAAGTAAAAGAAATGCATAATTCTCTCTCCAACATATTTCTGTATGAAGAAAATCTGCATTTCTTTGTTTATCATCCTTCACTTTACCTCAAAAGGATTATATCATGTTTACTTTATCAATTCGGCTAATCTTGCTGTGATGATTCCAAGCTGTTTCTGATAGTCTTCCAGCTTATGTTTCTCAATATCTATTTTTTCTTTCGGCGCCTTTGCGATAAAACCCTGGTTGCTCAAGATATGCGTGCTTCGGGAAACTTCCTGCTCCAGACGTGTCTGTTCTGCCGACAGTTTTTGGATTTCTGCTTTCTTATCAAGAAGCTGTTCAGATGGGATATACAGACTGCCATTTGCTACTGTCTGTACAGAAAGATCGCCTTCCAGATGGTCCACCCATATACTCTTTGCCATACGCTCCATCATTGCCGCAAGATTGACATCAGGGATCACAACATTGCCGTTGAGATCCTTAACCATAACGGTTAATGGTGCACTTGGTTTCAGGTCATTGCTGACTTTAACTTCTCGGATTTTCTTGATGATAGAGATCATTCGTTCCATACCTGCAATATCGCTTGATGGAATTCCGCTGATCTGTTTCGGCCATGCTTCAAGACAGATGCTTTCTTTGCAATGAGGGAGTTTCAGATAGATTTCTTCTGTTACAAACGGCATAAAGGGATGCAGCAGCCTTACAATTGCATTCAGTACAATCAGAAGAACAGATTCAGCAGCTTTCTTTACTGTTTCATCATTGCTGTTCAATGATGCTTTGCTCATTTCAACATACCAGCTACAGAAATCATCCCACACAAATGCATACAGTTCATTGCCTACAAGTGCAAATTCGTATTTTTCCATATTCTCAGTGACATCCGCTATTACCTGATTCAGCCTGGTAAGAATCCAGGCATCAGCTGGTGAAAGATGACTCAGATCTGTATCATTCATGCCCATTTCATCCGGAAGATTCATTATAACAAATCTGCTTGCATTCCAGATTTTATTAATATAGTTCCAGGCAGCATCCACCTTTTCCGGTATGTAACGCATATCCTGGCCTGGCGTGGAATTGGTTGTCAGGAAAAATCTGAGTGAGTCTACGCCATATTCATCAATCACCTTCATTGGATCAATTCCATTGCCAAGTGACTTTGACATCTTTCTTCCTTCGGCATCACGAATCAATCCATGAATCAGCACATCTTTAAATGGACGCTCATGAGTAAAATATCTAGCCTGGAATGCCATACGGGCAACCCAGAAGAAAATAATGTCATAACCTGTGACCATTGTTC
>SABF01000015.1 GCA_009929095.1 Erysipelotrichia bacterium | reverse complement strand
GATTTTATCTGGTCAGAAACAGCGAACTGGTATTAGGCCCCTTTCAGGGAAAAGCCGCATGCACGCACATTCCGTTCAGCAGAGGCGTATGTGGATTGGCCTATCGCACCAAAACCGCTCAGCGCATTGATGATGTTCTGGCTATTCAGGATCACATTGCCTGTGACAGTGCCAGCCGCAGTGAACTATGCGTGCCGGTAATCGTCAATCAGAACGTCATTGCCGAGATAGATCTGGATGCACCGGTAAAGAATTTCTTTACTGAAGAAATGGAAAAAGAAATGCTGCTGGCAGCAGAGGATATCGCCTCAGCCTTCCAGCAGCATCATTGGACTCTTTAATTACCGGTACAGATCGTATACAACTGTTTTTTCAAAATATCTGGTTGCTTCATCTATTGCGGCATTCGCCGGGAAAAAACTCATTTCACAGCCGCCGAGTCTCGTTTTCCGAATGATACCATTTTTTTCAAGTATCGGTGCGATCTTGCCAAATGTGCTGCTGTCGATCTGCAGATCCAGATACTTTTTCCATACTCTCTGACCATTCTCATTCACACTGGCTCCCTCAATGACAATCGGGCGGCAGTCAGAACGATACTCTGCCAGATGCAGGCAGGTAGCAGTATCCAAATCAGCTCCGAGCATCAGTACATACCCTTTCAGTTCATAGAGACGGGCTGCCGGTGATTCTTCTGACAGCGGAAAATGCAGAGACTGCCGATTGCACAGAAGTCTTGCATATCTGCCCCAGGCCGCATAGGAAACACTCGGATGATTAGAGAATACAACTCCATTGCGATGACGGAAGTTTTCCGCTACTGCTCCCATCGATCGAAGATCAGAGCGTTCCGGATTGTAAGCGGGTGTATTGTCTCTTACCTTCTGCCAAAGGTCCGGGCTGATCGGCGGATTGCACCAGTTTGATGGTTCGCTGTTCTCGCCGATCTGATTCGGCATAAGCAGTGTGCCTCCGTCACTGGATATCTCCATCAGTGCATCAACGACTGCTCTTGCCCCGCCGATAATAAAACCGAACGAGGAAAGCGAGGAGTGGACTTCAATAATCTGTCCCGGTCTCACTCCCAGATCCTTCAATGCATAAATGAGGTCTTCTTTTGTGAAGGCTTCAGTGATTGTTTCCTTTACGTCTCTCATAACTTACTTCAGTTTACTATATTCCTTTGCAATTTCCGAGCCAACTGCAGCATTGTTGTAAACCAGATGAATATTTGCTTCAAGAGAATTGCCGCCGGTGATCTCAACAATCTTGGCCAGCAGGAAAGGAGTGCACTGCTTGCCATGAACACCCTGAGCATCCATATCCTTCAGTGCTTCTTCAATTGCCTGGCTGATGACTGCCGGATCCATGGAATATTCCTCAGGAATCGGATTGGCGATCAGGATGCCTCCGTCCAGTCCGAAATCACGCTTTGCCTTGACAATCTTCGCCGCATCAATCGGATCCTTAATGGCATAGTCTACCTTCAGACCGCTGCTGCGAGTATAGAATGCCGGCAGCTCTGAGGTCTGATAGCCCAGCACTGGCACACCCTTGGTTTCCAGCACTTCCAGTGTCTTTGGAAGATCCAGAATAGCCTTTGCACCAGCACAGATCACGGTTACATCTGTGCGGCCAAGCTCTTCAAGATCAGCCGAAACATCAAATGTTTCAGATGCACCGCGGTGCACGCCGCCGATTCCGCCGGTCACAAAGAACTGAACGCCGGCCTTGGATGCGAGAATCATCGTCGTCGCAACGGTGGTAGCACCCCAGGACTTCTCAGCCATCACGATCGGCAGATCTCTTCTGGATACCTTGGGTACGCTCATGCCGCGCCTGCCGAGTTCTTCAATTTCTTCCGGTGTCAGGCCGACAACGCCAGCACCGTCAATCAGTCCGACAGTGGCCGGCACCGCACCATGTTCGCGAATGATTTTCTCCACATTCATCGCGGTCTCCACATTCTTCGGATATGGCATGCCATGAGAAATAATGGTTGATTCCAGGGCAATGACAGGTTTTCCTTCTTTCAGTGCCTGTGCTACATCTTCTCTGACTCTCAGATTCATAATTTTCTCTCCTTTATTATCATGTCAGCAATCTGACTTTGAATCAGCTCATCATTCAGGGTTTTCTTCCTTATTGCATTCTGCTCAATGACAGCAACTGCGGCGGATGCCGCATACACTGCCGCCGGAAGCGGTTCTATTTTCTTCAGCCGTTCAGATAGATATGCGCCCATAAAAGTGTCTCCTCCGCCGGTCGCATTATCCAGCCTGATTGTCCGATGGGTCAGCCATATCTTCTGACTGGATGTTCCCAGCAGAATGCCCCGATCTGCCATGGAAATGACGGTTTCCTTTACACCGTGCTCTTCAAACCAGTTCAGGGAATCTCTTGCCGTATGATCATCCTTGATCCAGATGCCGGTCAGTTCCTGGGCTTCATACTGATTGGGCTTGAATACGGACAGGTGCTTCAGGATTGGCAGAAGACGCTTTGCCTTGCTGGCACTGACCGGATCAGCAGCCACCGGACATGGCGCATGTTCTGCAATATACTGCAAGGTATCTTCCGAGAGATTGGCGTCCAGAATGATCCAGTCATCGCGATGAATTTCAGCCATGGCCCGATCGATCACCGTGTGATCCAGGTTTCTCAGAATGCGCATGTCGCTCATGGCAATCTTCATATCTCTGTTTTCATCAAGAATTGCAAGATAAATTGAACTGGGCAGATCATCCACTACTCTTGCCATGGAACAGTCCATGCCAAGTGCCTCACAGTCCTTCTTCAGCTGCGTGCCATAGGCATCGCTTGAAAAGCAGGTGATCAGCTGAACATGCTGCTTCAGCATTGCACAGATCTGCGCAATATTCCGGCCAACACCGCCAAAGCGGATTTCAATCATTCCCGGATTGGAATCATAGTTTCGCAGTGCTTCCATGCTTGCACCGCAGATATCCACATTTGCACCGCCGAACACACAGATTTTGTTCATCTTAAACCTCTTTGGGGAAATTAAATCATACCATCGCCGGAACATCCCTGCAACGAGCTTTTCATTCCCACAGCCTTCATGACAGAACGCCCTTCGCATCGACTGCTGCTTAAAAACGGGCAGAACACCTGTCATGTTCTGCCCATCTGTAAGCTGCCCTGACTGGATTCACAGGTCAGTTGTATAGCTTTCGGGTATTCTTCAGTCCTTCGCTCAGCTGAGCAATGACATGTTCCAGCTGTTCTTCCGTATACTGACCCTGTTTCAGATACATGAATGCAGTCATGATTGCGTTCTTGAATTCCTGCTGATCCTTGGTCTCCATGCCGGAAAGATCCAGACTGTTGCATGATTTCAGCAGTTCCTGAAGCACCAGCACCTTTCTGGTCATGATATTCTCTTTCGCCGCTTCAATCAGCAGTGCCCTCAGCGTCCATTCTTCATTGGATGCGGTACGCATTACTTTGATGCCTTCATACGCTTTGCCAGCCTTATGAAACTCATTTAAAAGATCCAGCAGTTCCTGTACTGTCATTTCCTGAAAAATCATATAAGAATCAGGAAATTCCTCAGCCCTGGCATCAAGGTCATCACCGATTTCAAACAGCTTGGATAATTTCACATCCAGTGCATCATCGCCGACGATATACATCGCAGTATCTTTTGTTTCACCGATATTCTGATAGAAGTCTGCCGTGGCATCATCTATTCCATATAGCAATACTTTCTTCATCTTCTGCCCTGCCATACTTATTCTAGCATTCAGGGAAGAATATGTCCCTCTGCAGAGAGATAAATCTGATACCATTCTTCTCTTGTCAGTTCTTCCTCAGAAGCCGCAATAATTTCCTTCATGCGGGAAATCCTCGTAGTTCCGGCAATTACCTGCATTCCTGATGGATGACGCATAATCCACGCTGCTGCTGCGGCTGTCTTGGACATGTGGTGTGCTGCACCTACCTGTTCCAGAACCCGATTCAGGTCAGCACAATCCGGCGCATCAATAAACGTACCCTGCCAGTTTGCCTTCTGGAATGGTGACCATGCCTGAACTGTAATATCATTCAGTCGGCAGTAATCCAGTACACTGCCATCATGATCAAACGATCCTGCACTATCCATATTCACTTCCATGCCCTGTGACACCAGATTGGCCACCGGCACGCTGAACTGCAGCTGATCTGCAGCCAGCGGCTGATGAACATATTTCCTCAGCAGCTCCATCTGCATGCTGTTCATGTTTGAAACACCGAAGTACTTCACTTTGCCCTGCTGCTCCAGCTGATCAAAGGCCGCTGCCACTTCTTCCGGCTCCACCAGTGCATCCGGCCGGTGCAGCAGCAGTGCATCCAGATGGTCTGTCTTCAGACGATCCAGTATGCCATCCACACTGCTGACAATATAATCCTTTGACAGGTTGTACATCCTGCCGGAGATGATGCCGCACTTGGACTGCAGAAAGATTCTGTCCCGCAGTTCCGGATGCTTTGTCAGAATATTTCCAAAGATTGCTTCGCACTGTCCCTTTCCATAGATATCGGCATGATCAAAGAATGATGCGCCGTTCTCCACACATTCCAGCACATAGGATTCTGCCGCTTCCTGGGACAGCTCCGATAAATGCATGCATCCGACCGCAACTGCCGGAACCATGATTCCCGAACTTCCAAACTTCACCTGTTTCATTGCAATGATTCTCCTCTGGGCTTTTCGCCCTGTTTTCACATCAAATGCAAGCACTTCCGAACTCTTATGTCCACTGTTCTGCCTGCACCTCCGTACTTCTCTGTCATATTTATTATACTGTTGGATGATCAAAAACAGACATCTTCACGGTCTGTTATTCCAGCAGTTTCATTTCTTTTGCACCATCTGTTTATCTGTGCTATTTTAATGATAGCTTCTGACATCGAAATTGCGATTGAGATGGAAGATACGGAACCGTTGATCCTGCCTGGCCCTGTTTAGGTGCACTGGCATTCTGATACAGCCGCGTCTTCTGATGCGGCTGTTTTCTATGCAGCGAAAGGACATGACTATGGAAACTCGGGTAGCGACAATCGGCATCATTGTAGAAAACATGGATTCTGTTGAACCTCTAAACAGCATTCTTCACGATTACGGAAAGTACATCATCGGACGCATGGGCATTCCTTACCGCAATCATTCGGTCAATGTCATCTGCATTGCCGTAGATGCACCGCAGGATGAGATCAGTGCACTGTCCGGCAAGATCGGCAGGCTTGATGGCATTTCTGCCAAGACAGCCTATTCGAATGTTGTGTTCACCCATGAATAAGCATCAGCCCGGCACACTGTATCCATATCAGAGAATTCTTCTGATTACCGTACCGATTTTCATTGCGTTTGCGGCACTGTGCATCGGCCGAATATCCATTTCGCCAATGGCAGTCCTGCATTCCATGCTGAATCGCTTCGGGGCGCATTTTGAAGTGAGCAGCCAGATTGAGCAGGTGCTGTGGACCATCCGCTTTCCGCGCATTCTGCTGGCACTGCTGGTCGGCGCCGGACTTTCCACAGCCGGTGCTGCCTACCAGAGTCTCTTCTCCAATCCGCTGGCTACTCCGGATACTCTGGGTGTCGCCTCCGGTGCCAGTTTTGGTGCCGCATTGGCTATCCTTATGGGTCTTGGCATGCTTGGCATTCAGTTCTCTGCACTGATCTTCGGAATCATTGCAGTGATTCTGACATTTCTCAGCGGCAGCGGCCATGGCAGAAATGTCAATTCACATGTGCTTGCCGGCATCATGATCGGTTCTCTGTTTTCAGCACTTGTTTCCCTGGTGAAATTTACTGCTGATACAGAATCTCAGCTTCCTTCCATTACTTACTGGCTGATGGGATCACTGGCCGGCAAAAGCTATTCCGTGCTGACAATCGGAGCACCGCTGATTATCATCGGCATTCTGGTGCTGTATCTGCTGCGCTGGCGCATGAACCTGCTGCCCCTCAGTGAAGATGAAGCGAAAGCCTCCGGCATCAATATCAGGGCATTAAGAGCTGCCACTGTCATCTGTGCAACTGCAATCACCGCATCCTGCGTGTCCATGTGCGGACAGGTCGGGTGGATTGGTCTTCTGGTACCGCATATATGCCGAATGATGTTTGGTGACAATCACCTGTCCCTGATTCCATCATCCATCTGCACCGGTGCCGGATTCATGGTCACGGTAGATACCATTGCCCGCAGTGCATCCGCTTCAGAAATACCGGTATCCATTCTCACCGCCATCATCGGAGCTCCCTTCTTTATCCTGCTGATGCGCAGAAACGGAGGCTGGCATCTATGAAATTCTGCATCGATAACGGCAGCTTTCGCTACCGGATGAATGCACCGAAAGTACTGAACCATGTATCTCTTGCGGCAGAATCCGGAGATCTTATTGCGGTACTTGGTCCTAACGGTGCCGGCAAGACCACAATGCTGCGCTGTGCCATGGGATTTCTGAAGTGGGAGGAAGGCACCAGCCGACTGGATGATGAAGATATCTCAGCGATATCCCATCGTCAGCTTTGGAAGCATCTTGCCTATGTTCCTCAGGCAAGAGGTCTCATTTCTCCTTATACCGCAGAAGAGATGGTCCTGTTGGGAAGAAGCTCCCAGTTCAATCTCTTTCAGCAGCCGGGAAGAAAAGATACGGAAGCAGCGGAAGAAACTATGAATACACTTGGTATTCTGCATCTGAAGCAGCGGCGCTGCAGTGAACTCAGCGGCGGCGAACTGCAGATGGTATTGATCGCAAGAGCACTTGCATCACATCCGGATGTTCTGATTCTGGATGAACCGGAATCCAATCTGGACTTTAAAAATCAGCTGATGGTACTGGATACTCTGACCAGGCTTTCCGCCCAGGGCATGACCTGCATTTTCAATACACACTACCCGGCACATGCTATTCAAAGAGCGAATAAAGCCCTGCTGTTGAACAGCGACGGCAGCAGCAGTTTCGGCCCCGTGAACAAAGTAATTACCGAAGAAAGTCTGAAGCGATCATTCGGAGTCAGAACGGTGATCAGTGAAGTGGAAACACCCTTCAGAACCGTGCAGGATGTCATTCCGATCATGATGGCAGAGGAAGATGAAACAGAGGCTGAAAAGAAAGAAAACCTGCACCGGCTCGCAATTGTTTCCATCATTGCAGAAGATCCGGATGCGATATGCCAGATCAATGCCATATTGCATGAATACAGCCGTTTCCTGATCGGCCGCATGGGCATGCCCTATCCGGAAGGCGGCGTCAGCCTGATCAACCTCAATATTGACGCGACAGAAAGCACTGTCCGGGAAATGACCCGGCGGCTGTATGCACTCAAAGGCGTCAGCGTAAAGGCTGTATTTGCCCGCAGCTGGCTGAAAGGAAGTACAGAGAATGAATAACACGCAGCTGATTGACCGATTGAATCAATCGAAACATCTTGAGTATTCAGAATGGCTTCAGCTGCTTTCCGACTGGACAGAAGCTGATCGAAGCTATGCGCAGTCTCTTGCCCAGGCAATTGCCATCCGTCAATTTGATCATGGCATTTATTTCCGGGGAATTGTAGAGTTTACCAACTATTGCAAAAACAACTGCTATTACTGCGGAATTCGCAGAGATAATCATGAATGCATAAGATACCGGCTCACAGAAGAGGAGATTCTCTCCTGCTGTGCCAGCGGCTATGCGGCAGGATTTCGAACCTTCGTACTGCAGGGAGGCGAAGATCCGTATTACAGCGATGAGATCATGTGCAGCATTATTTCAGCGATTCATCTTCAGTATCCCGACTGTGCAATTACACTTTCCATCGGTGAAAAGAGCCGGAACAGCTATCAATTGTATTTCAATGCCGGTGCCAGACGATACCTGCTGCGCCATGAAACTGCCAGTGCAGATCATTACGCAAAGATGCATCCGCCGCTTCAGACCTCAGCCAGCCGCATGCAGTGTCTCAGGGATCTGAAGGACATCGGCTATCAGACCGGGGCCGGCATGATGGTCGGCTGTCCATTTCAGACACCGGAAACACTGGCGGAAGACATGATGTTTCTGACTTCCTTCAAACCTGAGATGATTGGTACAGGTCCATTCATTCCCCATCACCAGACGCCGTTTAAAGGCTATCCTGCAGGCAGTGTGACACTGACGCTGTTCCTGCTGAGCCTCTGCAGAATTGCTCTTCCAGGAGTTCTTCTGCCTGCCACAACAGCGCTTGGCACTGCCAGCAGCGACGGAAGACAGAAAGGTGTGCTGGCCGGGGCAAATGTCATTATGCCAAATCTTTCCCCTGTACAGGATCGGGCAAAGTACATGCTGTATGACCACAAAAAGATTACCGGCGATGACGCTGCAGAAAGCCTGAATACACTTCAGAAGCATCTCAATGAAATCGGCTATCACTTAGTTGTTGCAAGAGGTGATTACAGAAAGGAAAAAACTCTATGATTCAGTTTGCGGTCTACGGAAAGGGCGGCATCGGAAAATCCACCACCGTATCCAACATCTCTGCCGCATTGGCAGAAAACGGTTTGAGCGTACTGCAGATCGGCTGTGATCCCAAAGCCGACTCTACTGCTTCACTTCTGAATGGCAATAAACCGGATACGATCATTGATTTAATCCGTTCCAAAGGAAAAAACATCTCGCTTGAGGAAATGACAGCCACTGGCTGCAAAGGTGTCATCTGTGCCGAAACCGGCGGGCCTACACCAGGCCTTGGCTGTGCTGGCAGAGCAATCAGTGCTGCATTGGAACTGCTTCGGGAAAAGGGCGCCTATACAGCGCTGAATCCCGATGTCGTGATCTATGATGTCCTGGGAGATGTAGTATGCGGAGGCTTCTCCGTGCCAATGCGGCAGGGCTATGCCGACCGGATCTATATCCTGACATCCGGTGAAAACATGGCCATTCATGCCGGAGCCGGCATTGCCATGGCAGTGGAAAACTTCCAGAATCGCGGCTATGCACATCTTGGCGGTATCATCCTGAATAAGCGCAATGTGAAAAACGAAACAGAAAAAGTACAGGAACTGGCTGAAGATATTCATTCTGAGATTGTCGGCGTCCTGAGCAGAAGTGATATTGTCCAGGAAGCAGAAGATTTGAACAAAACAGTCATTGAAGCCTTTCCTGACAGTGATATGGCCAATGAGTATCGAGCGCTGGCCAAAGCCATCATGAGGCAGTTCGGCAAGGAGATGAAAACATGCTGACAAGGATTGAGCCCAACCGCTCTCAGCCTCTGATGAATCTGAAGATACAGGACGCATCTTATCCTGTTCCTTTCCGATCGGGACTTGAATATGCCCCGCCGGCAAGAGGAACATGGAATATTGTTCATACCGGCATGCTGATACCAGGTGCCCATGAGATCTTTGTGTGTGCTGCCGGCTGCATCAGAGGCGTTGTGCTGACTGCGGCCGAGATGAATGCCATGGACCGCTTCTCTACCATCACAATCCGAGAGAACAATGTCCTGGATGGTGATATGGAAGAACTGATCACTGACGGCGTCAGTGATATTCTCAATAAGCTTGATTCAAAGCCTTCTGCCGTATTGATCTACACAAGCTGCATTCATCACTTCATGGTATGTGACCTTGCAAGAGTGTATGCCGTATTAAGAGAAGCATATCCGGAGATCCGCTTTACTGACTGCTATATGAATCCAATCATGAGAAAAAGCGGACTGACACCGGATCAATTGATGCGGAAACAGCTGTACAGCTTTCTGACTAAAGAAGAACAGGATCCAGCTTCTGTCAATATCATCGGCAATGATCTGGTCACGGATCCATCATCCGACCTGATTCGTATGATGGAATCAGCCGGATGCCATATCATGGACATCACGCAATGCAAAACATTTGAGGAATACATGAAGATGTCCAGGTCATTCCTTAATATCACAACGTATCCTGCTGCTGATGCGGCTGGTGAAGAACTGCAGAAGCGTCTTGGTCAGAATCATCTGCCGCTTCCCTTCTCCTTCGACTATGAAGAGATCGACAGTGAACTGAAGCAGCTGGCTGATGCACTGCATATCGGGATGAAGGATACAGCATCGGCAAAAAGAGAGGCAGATGCCGCGCTGAACCAGGTCAAAGATGCACTGAATGATACCCCGATTGCAATTGACTACACGGCCTTTACAAGACCGCTTCAATTGGCAAAGCTGTTAATCGAGCATGGCATGCACGTCAGCGATGTATATCTGGATGCGATTGATCCAGCCGAGAAAGAAGCATTCACCTGGCTGCAGCGCCATGCCAGGGATCTTATTCTTCATCCAACTGTGCATCCGGATATGCGCATGGAACCTAGAGACCATAAAGATACCCTGGCCATTGGCCAGAAGGCTGCCTACTTCACCGGAACGAATCGCTTTGTCAATATCGTGGAGAATGGCGGCTGCTGGGGATATGACGGAATTGTGCACCTGGCAGCGATGATCTCAGATGCTTACATGCATCCTAAGGATGCCTCAAAGCTGATCACCATCAAGGGACTTGGGGCAGGAGTGTGCTGCTTATGAAACAGACCGCAAAGATTATCTCCACCTATACTGCCGATGTATCAGGTGTCGCTTCTGCTTTGTTCGAACTTGGCGGCATGACGGTCATCCATGATGCGTCCGGCTGCAATTCCACTTACAACACGCACGATGAACCAAGATGGTACAGCCAGGACTCGCTTGTATTTGTATCCGGCTTATCAGAGATGGATGCGATTCTTGGCAGTGATGAGAAACTGGTCAATGACATCATTGACGCAGCAGAGCAGCTGAAGCCGAAATTCATTGCCATTGCCGGCACGCCGATTCCAATGATGATTGGAACCGATCTGAATGCCATTGCCAGGGAAGCAGAAGATGCCACTGGGATCCCATCCTTCGGTCTCTCCACCAACAGCATGCATTCCTACATCAACGGTGTCTCCATGGCATTCAAGGCGATTGCTGAACGCTTTATTCCCAAGGACTGTCAGCGGGACAAAGGCTCACTGAAAGTTAATGTTATCGGAGTCACACCGCTTGATTACTCCATCAATGGCAGTGATCAGTCCATGCGAACATGGCTGAATCAATCCGGCTTTACTGTTCAATCCATGTGGGCCATGGGCAGCACCCTGGAAGAGCTGAGCAGTGCGGGAAATGCTGATATCTCTTTAGTCACATCCTATGACGGACTGGCAGCTGCAAAGTATCTATATGAGACCTATCAGATTCCCTATGTCGTCGGTTCACCGATTGGATCAAAGTTTGCCCGCATTCTTGTTTCAAAGCTGATGGATGCATCAAAGAATGATCAATGCTATATCGCTTGCATAATGCGATCACAGCAGAATGCCCGCATTGTCATCATTGGTGAAAGCGTATACTCCGGCTCTCTTGCTGCTGCTATTGAGCAGGAGTATCAGATTCCCTGCCGCATCATCTGTCCTTTGGAAACAGATTCCAGTTTTCTTGCTATGGAAGATGCTGAGGCGCTGGATGAAGATGAAATCATTCCATTGCTGAAGAATGCGGGTATTGTGATCGCCGATCCATTGTATGAGCCGATTGTCCCATCCAGCGCAAGGTTTCAGGCACTGCCGGCAGAATCCTTCTCAGGAAGAATCTATCGCCAGGATATACCGAATCTGATTAACCATGAACTAAAAGAAAAGAGGATATGAATCCATGAAAAGGAAATTTATTAGTTTTATCTGCTGCATTCTGACTGCTGCCATGATGACCGGATGCGGTGCCGCATCATCGTCCGCTTCCTCTGCTGCTTCTGCTGGAGCCACTGTCTCTGCCGCTGCTGAAAGCAGCACGATTGCAATTACTGACCATGCCGGCAATACTGTAGAGCTGCCAAAGGATATTGAACGCATTGCCATTGTCGGCATCTATCCATTGGCCTCTGTACTTACCGTATTCTTCAATTCTTCTGAAAAGATTGTTGCCATGCCAAAACAGTCCATGGCCGCTGCAAAATCCGGTCTATTGGGCCAGCTGTATCCGGATCTTCTGAATGTACAGACCGAATGTGTTTCAGGAGATACCGTCAATACCGAAGAATTATTAACATTGAATCCGGATGTAGTCTTCTATTCTGCTTCTGATGCTGCAATAGGTGAAACGCTGAGAAATGCCGGCTTTAATGCCGTCGCATTATCTGTAAACAAATGGGAGTACAACTGCATTGAAACTCTGAATCAGTGGATTTCACTGCTCTCAGAGATGTTCCCGGAAGACAGCAAAGCAGATGCAGTGCGCAAATACTCTGATGATACCTATAACATGATTCAGACCAGAGTATCGAAACTGAGTGATGAGGAAAAAGCAAGAATCTTTGTTCTCTTCCAGTACAGTGATACGACTCTGCTCACCTCCGGAAAGAATTTCTTCGGTCAGTGGTGGTGTGATGCCATTGGTGCTGTTAATGTTGCTGAAGAACTGACGAATGACAATTCTTCCTCTGTCAGCATGGAACAGATCTATGCGTGGAACCCGGATATCATTCTGGTAACCAACTTCACTGCAGCTCAGCCGCAGGATCTGTATCAGAGCACCATTGGTTCTGATGACTGGAGCGGCATCAAGGCAGTACAGGATAAGCGGATATACAAGATGCCGCTTGGCATGTATCGCAGCTATACACCAGGTGCAGATACGCCGATAACCCTGATGTGGATGGCCAAGGCAGTATATCCTGAACTCTTCAGCGACATCGATGTAACTGAAGAGGCCAGGGACTACTACCAGACAGTATTCGGTATTGGACTGACAGATGACCAGATCAGCTCCATCTTTGCACCGTCATCCTCAGCTGCAGAAGGATTCTAAGACTATGGGACTGAATGATACCCCGTCTTCTGTTCGTATTCATATCGGTTTCTTCGGCAGAAGAAATGCCGGCAAATCCAGCATTGTCAATGCTGTAACCGGCCAGAATCTGGCCATTGTCTCAGATACTCGCGGCACTACCACAGATCCTGTCTGTAAGTCCATGGAACTATTGCCCATGGGCCCGGTCATGATCATCGATACTCCAGGGTTTGACGATGAAGGCACACTTGGTGAGCTAAGAGTGCTCAAGGCAAAGCAGGTATTGAACAAGACTGATGTCGCAGTACTTGTCGTAGATGCCAAAGAAGGCATGAAGGACTGCGACCATCAGCTTGTTGATCTCTTCCATGCCAAGAATATCAATTACATCATTGCCATGAATAAGTCAGATCTGCTCAGCAGTATTCCAGCACCAGAAGAACAGATGATCTACGTCAGTGCAGAAAAAAAGGCCGGCATCAATGAGCTCAAGGAACGGATCGCTCATCTGGTACCGACCGAAGATATGACGAAGAAACTGGTTGGAGATATCCTGCATGAAGGAGAAACAGCAGTTCTTGTAATACCCATTGATAAAGCAGCGCCCAAGGGAAGACTTATTCTGCCGGAACAGCAGGTCATCAGAGACATCCTCGAAGTCAATGGCATTGCCATGGTAGTTCAGGAAGATAAACTGACGCACGCCTTCGAATGCCTGAACACTCCCCCAGCTATGGTAATCACTGATTCTCAGGCATTCGCCCGTGTCAGTAAAGATACTCCGGAAGAGATCCCCTTAACCTCCTTTTCAATTCTGATGGCTAGATACAAAGGAAACCTGAAAGAAGCAATCAAGGGAGCTGCAGCAATTGAACATCTGCAGGATGGCGATACTGTACTGATCTCAGAGGGATGTACACACCACAGACAGTGCAATGATATCGGCACTGTAAAGATTCCCAGCTGGCTCAGGCAGCACACCCATAAGAATCTGAACATCGTAACCTCTTCAGGTACAGAGTTCCCCAGCGATCTGTCACCATACAAAGTCATCATTCACTGCGGCGGATGCATGCTCAATGAACGAGAAATGAAATATCGATACAAATGTGCAGAAGACCAGCGAATCCCAATGACCAACTACGGGATTACCATTGCATACATGACAGGAATACTCAAAAGAAGTCTGGGATTGTTTCCGGAATACCAGGCATTGCTGCCAGAAGAGAAGTAAGAAAACACAAACTGATAAGAAGCATAGTTTCTGAGGTGACTCACCCGATGAAAGGACGAATGATTATTTCTCGTCTGATGCTTCTTTCAGTTTATTTATTATCATCAAATGCATTTTCAATCTCAGCAGCATTGCTGCAGTCACATGCAGTATCTATATTTGTCCTTGATAAATATCAGTCACAAATTCGACATCTGTCTCAGTGCATATCGAATCAACAACTATTCTATATAGATGCTTTTCTCATCGAAAAGGCCAGACGATATGACATCAAAGGGAAGAAGTATATTGCTTCCCTTTCAAATATTATTTCGCTGATGTAGGTCTGCGAAATGCCCGTTTGAATTTTCGTCAGCAGGAATAAAATCATATCATGGAAAACATCATCTATAACGAACTGCTGGTGCGCGGCTTTATTATTGATGTTGCCATCGTAGAACGGGTTGAGGAAGATGAAATTGGTAAAACGATCTACCAAGCAGTATGAGGTAGATTTTGTTTGCAATAGGGGTAGCCATCGTTATTATAATCAGTTTGCTTTTTCAATTCCCGATGAAGCCAAAATGCGACAGGAACACAAATCCCTTATCTATACGGGTGACTTATTTAAAAAGATCTTCGTGGTAAAACTATATCAAGCCCTGGCACAATGAAACCGGCATTCTTGTTGTCGGGATTATGGATTTTATTTTGAACCCATCCAGCCTTGAGCCATAAAATATCTTCCTATCTTTCTGATGTACGCAAAAATCGGCCTCAGCCCTGCTCGTGTAGGGCTTTTTCTATAAATTTAACTCAGTGCGCTATTTTTTCAATGGGACCTCGCTTGCGCATTTTTCTGGCCCATTGGCATTTTTTCCATGAGAGTATCAAATGTTACAAATACTTTGTCTTTCAGGTTGTCCACAGTTATGTCTATCAGCAAAAATCTTTTGACCGCGTCAAGGGAAATTCGCAAAAAGGGTTCCTGTGAAACAAATCAGGCCGCAGCCTGGAGTAGCAGCTGAATCGAATTCTCGCTGAGGTATGCTCTGGACACAGACCAGTCTTCAGCGTATTCCATGAGAT
>SABF01000228.1 GCA_009929095.1 Erysipelotrichia bacterium | reverse complement strand
GGAGCAGGATCATTTGCTATAGTTCTGATTATTGATGGATATCAGCTTGCTTCAAAGATCAACCGTCGTCAGCTTGCACTGGTTAATTCGCTTGTATGCTTTGCCAGTTCATTTGCGGCATGGATCTGGATTTGGCTGACCTGCACAGACCTTCTGAAAATTATTGCAAATATTCTGAATTTATAAAGAGACAGTGAAAAACTGTTTTCTTTTTGTGTCAGTCATGGTATATTATCAGCGATAAAACTCAGGGCAGGGTGAAATTCCTTACCGGCGGTAAACCCCGCGAACTGCAGGTGCAGAATGAATCGGTGCAATTCCGATGGCGACAGTAAAGTCTGGATGAAAGAGTGACTATCTTCTTTTGCTTCAACAATACCCGGAGGTTTTTATCACGAAGCCTCTTTTTTATTGAAGAGGCAAGGGGGAAAACCAACATGAGTCAGAACACAGTATCCACATCCAAATCAAAATTATTTACCACAAAAGTCATTGCCAGGACTGCAATTCTTGGAGCCATTGCATTCATCCTGATGATGCTTGACTTTGCTTTGCCTATTTTTCCGTCATTCTATAAGATCGATTTCAGCGAAGTAGCCGTTCTTGTCGGAGGATTTGCCATGGGGCCGATTCCGGCAGTTGCAATTGAAGGGCTGAAAGTGATTTTGAATTGTCTATTTCAAGGCTCTGCGACTGCCTATGTTGGAGAAATCGCTAATTTTCTGATTGGCTGTGCGTTTGTTGTACCTGCATCAATAATGTATCGTAAGAATAAATCAAAGGAAACGGCAATAAAGGGACTTGTTGTTGGATCTCTATGCATGACCGCTGCCGGTGTGATTCTGAACTACTTTGTACTGCTCCCTGCATACTCATTCTTCTTTCATATGGATATGGATGTTCTGGTATCAATGGGAACTGCCATCATTCCCGCAATTAAGGACAGACTTGGATTTGTTCTCCTTGCAACGACACCATTCAATCTGATCAAGGGCATAATTGTCAGCGTAATGACAATGCTGATCTATAAGCACATTTCTCCGCTTATGCATCGCTGAAACCTGCTTTGCATCAGGTTTAATCCAATCTGGTTATGCTATAATAATTCCAGTTTACTGGAGATTGATATGACAAAATACTCGCGTGTTTCTAAATATGAAGGGCTGAGAAATCAACTGCAGAATGATTCTGAAAGTGATATTAAGAGCCGTGATCTGTCTGGTTATGAGAAGCGGTTGAACTCGATAGACAGCAATAACTTTCAAAAGCCGGATGAATATCAGGCACAGGATCATGATCCGATTCATGCTCGCCGTCGCAGGTATACTGATAACAGCAGCATTGAATCTGAATCCCCGCAGTTTGAAGTGAATTCCGGAAAAAATGATGATAGAATTGCTCCTCAGCTGAATGAGAATGATACAAATATATTCAATGATTCTTATCTGAACGATTACATCAATGAGGTAAAACAGTACAACATTGATCAGGGCAACGCTATCACTGCAAATACAGATCTCAATATATTGAGAAGCCTTCGTGGAGATCAGCCAAAGCCTAAGAAACCCTATTCGGATGAAACAGATGGTTTTTTGAATCAAAGAGAATCCACTATGCCTGAGACAGCCAAGTATCGCCGGAATCAGTCGTCAGCTGATGGGTATGCGGAAGATGTGCTTCCGCTTGGTGCAAAACCGATAGGGGCGGCTGACAGTACAATTGACATTCCTTTTGTAAAAGAAAGTGACATGCCTGTGTTTAGTGATTTTCTGGATCCGGAACGAACTGCCAACCCAGATCAGAGCAGAACTCAGACAATGACTAAGGAAGATATTGCCAAAGAGGTTAAGAGCCTTATTCAGGAAAAAGACCCAGCTCATCAGGGACTATTCGACACTGCTGAGAGCACTGGCAGTTATCCGATAGAGGACTCTAAATCCAGAATTGACGCTGAACTTGCAACACGTCAGCAGCTTCTGAATGAAACAACTCAAATGCGAGCACAGTTGGATGACTATCAGGAGAATCTGAGTGATGTGAGCGACAAGATGAAGCATACGAATAAAGTATTGAACTTTGTTCTTGTTATTTTGATTATTGCAATGGTTGCAGTGCTTGTGGTTGTGATTTACTGGATTCTATCTTCGAAAGGAATTATCTGATGAGAAAGATCAGTATAGCCATTGATGGACCAAGTGCTGCTGGAAAGAGCACGATATCTGATCTTCTTGCTGCCAAACTGAATTACGTACATCTGGATACAGGTGCTATGTATCGCAGTACAGCATTGAAAGCTTTAAGAAATCAAATCAAACTTGATGATGAGCCGGCGGTTGTTCAGATGCTGAAGAATACAGATATCAGGCTGGCCCCGGATGGCGGTGTATTTCTTGACGGTGAAAATGTAACTCAAGCAATTCGAGAGAACAATGTCTCGATGGCAGCCAGTGATATTTCAAAATTAAGTCAGGTTAGAACTGATCTGGTAGCACGTCAGCAGGAAATGGCAAAAAATGGCGGCTTCATTATGGATGGAAGAGATATTGGTACAGTTGTGCTGAAAGATGCTGAAGTCAAAATATTTCTTACAGCTTCGCCACATGCCAGAGCAGTCAGAAGAATGATTCAGAATCAGCAGTCTCATATTGTTTCTGGTGATATTGAAAATATTGAAGCAGAAATCAAGAAACGTGATGATCAGGATATCAATCGTTCTAATTCTCCGCTGAGAAAAGCAGATGATGCGATTGAAATAGATACTTCGGATTTGACGATTGATCAGTCGGTTCAGGCAATCCTAGATGTAATAAATCAGAAAGAACAGGAGGAATCCTGATGACAAAGACAGGGATTATTGCAATCGTTGGCCGTCCCAATGTGGGCAAGTCAACGATTTTTAACAGAATGGCAGGTTCAAGACTCGCAATTGTGGAAGATATTCCGGGCGTTACCAGAGACAGAATTTATGCATCTGGAGAATGGC
>SABF01000227.1 GCA_009929095.1 Erysipelotrichia bacterium | reverse complement strand
TATTTTTGAAATATAGATTAAAACTTAGCCAAATCTTTTCCAAGAACGAGGATTGTTGATGATATTGAGGAGGATAGTATTTTTGAAAAAAGGAAGAAAGCCAAATTCCATGGCAGTCTCTTCCAGGTCCTTCTGAGATTGAATCGTAAATGTCTTCATGATTCTTCCGCTGCTACTCTAATGTCTCAGCACATTTTTTGAGATGATTTCTGATCGGCAGATGCTGCGGACATGCATCTTCACACTGGCCGCAGCCAATGCAGTCAGATGCTCTGCCACCGTGAGAAATACAGTCTGCGTATGAATCCTTTGCAATGTTCAGACGATCATAAATCATGTATTGATTCATCGATGAGAAAATCTGTGGAATATTGATCTTCACCGGGCATCCACCGACACAGTAGCAGCATCCCGTACATGGAATGGAAGGTATCAAAGACAGCGCAGTCTGAGCTTCCTGAACCGTTATTTTATCTTCTTCATTCAGCGGCCTAAACTGCTTCATATAGGACAGATTGTCCTTCATCTGTTCAATATTAGACATCCCGCTGAGTACAACCATCACTTGAGGAAGCGATGCCGCAAAGCGTACTGCCCAAGAAGAGCAGGACGCCTGCGCATCTTTGCCCTTCAATACTTCTGCAACTGGTTTTGGCGGATTGGCAAGTGTTCCGCCCTTAATAGGTTCCATAACAACAACCGGCTTGCCATGCTTCACACATACTTCATAGTTGGACCGGGATGCGATAGAAGGACTTTCCCAATCAGCATAATTCAGCTGTAACTGTACAAATTCCACGTCCGGATGATCAGTAAGAATTTGTTCCAAAAGTTCAGGGCGATCATGAAATGAGAACCCATAGTGCCTGATCAATCCTTCAGATTTCAGCTGTCTGACATAATCCCAGATTCCATACTGTTCATATAGCATAACGTTATCTTTGCTAAGAGCATGCAGCAGGTAAAAATCAAAGTATCCGGCACCAGTCCGTTCCAGACTGGTTTTGAATTCTGCCCTTGCCTCTTCCGCATTTCTGCAGCACCAGGAACCGGCATTGATCTTTGATGCCAAATAGAAAGATTCCCGCGGATATCTTTCCACAAGTGCCTTGCGTGCCGCTTCTTCTGATCCTTCATATACAAAAGCTGTATCAAAGTATTTCATGCCTGCGTTTAGAAACATGTCAACCATAATCTTCATCTGTTCCATATCAATTTCATTGGTATCTGCATCGACCATGGGCAGCCTCATCAGACCAAATCCAAGCTTGGCTATCTGTTTTAATTCTGTTTCTTCAATCATGATTCTTCTCCCCTTTGTCCATATTGCAAACCGTATTCCTGACTTCACTGATCGAGCAGCACTCACTGCGGGCAATTTTGGCCAGATCATTATATTCAGCTTTAGAACGATTCACACCATAGCCAGCGGCGTCCTTGACATGCACGATTCCTTCAGGTGTCTGTATCTCTCGCATAGATGTGAAAAGACGATAGCGTGTTGACTCATATTCCCGAATTCCCAGTGTTGTCGTATGTTGAAAGATCAGTTTGATCATTGCCATCTTCTGATCCATGCGGCACATCACAGTCAGCATTATTCCCTCTCGATCTTTTTTCATACTGATGCGAGTGGTATAAACATCCAGTGCTCCTGCTTCGCCAAGTCTTTCTTTGGCAAAGGAAATATCTTCAGCAGTCATGTCATCCAGATTGCATACCAGTTCTGCAATTGGCTTGTTTTCTTCTGTTTCCCCATAAAAGACACTTGTAACGATTCCTTTATCTGATTCACTGCCAGAACCGTATTTCGGCGAATGCATGTTCCCGCGGTTCTCAGAGAGAGGGTTCAGTCCTTTCAGAATAAGTGCTCCGCCGGCTGTGCATTTCTCACCCCGATGTGCTTTTGCAAGATCAAATCCTTTCAGAAGATTCATGATAAAAGCAGAAGGGATTGAATCGTTTCCCGCTGCAGTTTCCAGCACGCCGCACCCGGCATCAACTGCTGATACTGCAATGATGTCCGGTTTCAGTTCAGCCAGTGCCATGCAAATAACGGCAGTCTCCGCCATGAAGCATCGGATC
This sequence comes from Erysipelotrichia bacterium, assembly GCA_009929095.1. Taxonomy (GTDB): domain Bacteria; phylum Bacillota_I; class Bacilli_A; order Erysipelotrichales; family Erysipelotrichaceae; genus Bulleidia. The sequence continues at coordinate 916 of SABF01000227.1, read as the reverse complement.
TCCGGCAGCTTCCAGAATTTGTCTGTGCTGTTCAATTCCGACAGGCTTAAAACCTGATTCATGTATGCACTGATCCAGTCCGGAAGGTTCAATTCTCCAATCACCGATTTTCCATCAATAAATGAAATTGAATCATCTGCTTCATTGGAATCCAGAAACAGCATTTCATCCGTCTCACTTCCGCCATACCCCATGTCCTGCTTAACACAAAGTAAATCAGCCGGATATCCAGCCTTCAGCAGACAGTCACGATACTCTTCATGCTTTCCAGTCAGACTCATCAGAGCATTTGCCAGTGATGCTCCGCTGACTCCCATCTCACAGTCAATATACAGTCTTCTCATTATTCTGTCTCCATATCAGCTATTACAAAATCGGCGTCAAATTCGGGTTTGCATGCACTGAAGTATGCCTCTTCCAGAGGAATCCAGCGGTTTTTAAAACGCAATACAGATTCTGGTGTCTCCCGATTCATGATCCTCTGCATCTGTTTTTCTGCATCAATCGCCAAAAACACCTTCAAATCAAACACATCCTTAAGATAGGGATGCATACTGTAGGTTCCTTCAATAATCATGATGGGATTCCAAGGAACTTCACTTCCGGTCTTGATCTGCATCGTACTGCAGTCAAAAGGTCTGATCATAACCGATTGATGCTTCAGCCAGGGGTTAATCACTTCACTTCGGATGCGTTCTCGATCCGTGTTGCCGCCAGCTTCCAGATATCGCTCTTCTGTACGCTGTTCAGGGCGCAGAAAATAATCATCCATGTGCACCAGAGCTGCATCAAGCTCTTCTGCAAGGATTCTGCCAAGAGTGCTTTTCCCAGAGGCACAGCGTCCATCAATGCCGATCAGAACCTGTCCCTGATCCACCATCAGACTGTATGCGGACTGTATTATTTCATTGATCAG
>SABF01000226.1 GCA_009929095.1 Erysipelotrichia bacterium | reverse complement strand
GTCCACGCGTCTGCCTTCTGAATCAAGCTCTTTCTGAATATACATGATCTGTCCGACAATTTCACCGGCAGTCAGATCTCTCTGCTTCTTTAGCAATCCGGAAGCACAGAACGTGCAGCCCATATTGCATCCAACCTGGGAAGTCACACATACGCTGTCGCCAAAGTTAAAATGCATCAGGACAGTTTCAATAGAAGATCCATCAGGCAAACGAAACAGATACTTGGCTGTCAGATCCTTGGCTACCTGTTTTTCTATTATCTCTATTGGTGAAATGATCCATCTCTGCTTAAGTAATTCAATCAGTGCAGCAGGCAGATCAGTCATTTCATCAAATGACTGTACGCGTTTGCGATACAGCCATGAATAAATCTGTTTGGCGCGGTATGATTTCTGCCCAAGTCCTTGAAGTACCGCTTCTATTTCCTGAATCGTCAGATCGTAAATTGTCTGCATGCCAGATATTTTATCATAACATGGCGCTTCTATGGAATTTGGCTGTATAGAATCCATCAGTGTTCCTCTCATATGGAAATTTAGTATGTTCTTCAATCAGTTCAAAATCAGGATGAGATTTCAAAAATTTCTGTGCCTGCAGCTCGTTTTCCTTGCGATTAAGTGTGCAGGTGCTGTACACAAGAATGCCATCTTTCTTCAGATACGGAGCATTGGCATTCAGAATATCCATTTGCGTTCTGACCAGTGCATCAAGATTTTCCGGTGTAATATGGAGTCTGATTTCCGGCTTATGCGAAAGATCGCCAAGACCGGAACAGGGCGCATCAACTAGAATCCGGTCAAATGATTCCAGTTCCAATGAATCATCCGGCTGAGTGGCATCTCTGGCCGATGCGTGTACGATAGAAGTACCGGTCCTCTGCATAAGCTGCTGAATCAAGACGGTTCTTTCCGGATAGAGATCATTAGCAATGATTTCTCCTTTATTCTTCATCAGCATTCCGATTTCCTGTGTCTTAGTGCCAGGAGCAGCACAGACATCCAATACTCTCATGCCCGGTGCCAGATCCATCAGCAGCGGAATTTCTGCGGAAGAAAGATCCTGTGCTACAATCTCACCTGCTTCAAAATGTGCTGTCTTTGCGATTGGCTGATCACAGATAAAACTGACCTCATTCAGGAACCTGATGCCCGGTTCTCTGGCAAGTGCTTCTCGGGATATCTTGAGAGTATTGATGCGTCCATATACCTGCGGCCGCTGCTGATCCTGTTCGGCAATCCTAATCGCTGTCTCCTGACCATAATGTGCAGACCATAGCTTCAGCAGCCAGTATGGATGACTTGTCATCAGTGAAGCCTGTTCCAGCGGATCATCCAGGTGAGGCTCAATTTTTCCGCGTTTCAGCACTTTATGCAGAATTGCATTAACAAAGCTTCGATCATGTTTAGCAGCCAGATCAACCGCTTCATTGATAACCGCATAATCAGGAATTCGATCAAGATGCTGCAGCTGGTATACCGACAGATCCAAAAGTGCCGCGGTTCGCCGATCCGCATGTTCAGCGAGGTCACGCCACTGATAGTCCAGCAGCGTAATATTTCGCAGCGTTCCATATACAAGCTCACTTGCCAATGCCTGATCTGCTTCGCTCAGATTATTCTTCTGACGCATGATCAGATTGGCATAGCCATGGTCATACAGCACCTTGACCAGCACATTCAGTGCATATTCACGAACATTCATATATTGCATTCTCCTGTCTAGTCAAGACTGATCGGATTGACATCAACCTTTACATTTTTTGCCTTATCATAGCCATCCTGTTCAAACAGATGCCTTACGTCACTTCGCATTGAATCAAGATCCTTTCCCTTGAGAATCACGCGGCTGCGGAAGTGATCTCTGATCTTCAGAAGCTGAAGCACACCTATGGTCTTGAAATCTGTACTGATCAGTCCCTGTTTCAGCCAGAGTGCAGTCTGCTCAACTTTCTGCTGATTGGTACCGGATGCAGTCAGGGAGATTATATAGGTATAGGGAGGATACTGACCGGCATGGCGGAACTTCATTTCCATGCGAAAGAAAGTATCGTAATCCTGCCTGGCGGCACACTGTACTGCATAATGATTCGGATCGAATACCTGAAATACAACTTCCCCGGGAGTGCTGGAACGGCCGCTTCTTCCCGCAGCCTGCATCAAAAGATCAAATGTGGTCTCACAGCTGCGATAATCCGTACGAGCCAGTCCTTCATCACCATTGATAATACCGACAAGTGTAACATCCGGATAGTCGAGTCCCTTGGCAATCATCTGTGTGCCAAGCAGAATATCCGCACCGCCATTGCCAAATGCATTCAATATCTTCTCATGACTATTCTTCTTTATGGTCGTATCTGCATCCATTCTCAGAATACGAGCTCCTGGAAACGTCTGCTGCACCTCCTGTTCCAATCTTTCTGTACCAAATCCATACGTGGAATAACCAGCCCGCTGCCCACATGCCGGACATATCTGCGGTACCTGCAGCATGGTTCCGCATGTATGGCATTTCAGCAGTTTTTCTTTACGATGATAACTCATGGCCAGTTCACAGTGCGGACAGCGGATTACTGACTGACAGCTGCGGCAGCGAAGAATCGAAGTATATCCTCGTCTGTTCAGCAGAAGAATAATCTGCTGCTTCCGATCCAGGCGCATTTGAATCTTTTCCTTCAGTTCATCTGAGAGAATATATGATTCCTGATTTTTAATTGAATTCTTAAGCGGAATAATAGTGACTTCCGGAAGACATTTATTCACTCTCTCCTTCAGTGTAATCAGGTGATATACATCTTTAATCGCCCGTGCATTGCTTTCGAGTGAAGGAGTTGCACTTCCCAGAATCACCTTGCAGTGATGATACCGACCGCGATAAATTGCCGCATCGCGGCAGTGATACGTCGGCTGACTATCCTGCTTATAAGATTCATCCTGTTCTTCGTCCATGACAATCAGTCCCAGGGATTCAAAAGGCAGGAATACCGAACTTCTGGTACCTACCACTACCCTTGCTC
>SABF01000225.1 GCA_009929095.1 Erysipelotrichia bacterium | reverse complement strand
AAATAAGCATCAGCTTTATCCAGCAGTGCAATCGAAGAGATTTATTTCTCTTCGGTTTTTTTTCAGAAACTGATCAGCAGAAAGGGGGGACGGAAATATGGCAGAAGTACAGAATGCATCATTGGAAGATGTAATGAAGGAAGTTGAATATTACATTCATAAGCCGGAAAGTCTGGAATTGATCAGACGTGCTGCAGCGTATGCGATCAAGTGTCACGAAGGGCAGTTTCGCAAGTCCGGAGAGCCGTATTCTGTTCACCTGATTAATGTGGCATACATACTTGCGACACTGCGTACCGGACCTTCAACAATTGCGGCAGGTTTTCTGCATGATACCGTGGAAGATACCGGGACAGACAGATGTGATCTGGAAAAGCAATTCAGTCCGGAAGTGGCTGAACTTGTGGAATCTGTTACCAAAATTGGTGCTCTGAAGTTCAAAGGCAAAGATGATCCGGAGTATCAGGCAGCCAACCACCGTAAGATCTTTATTGCCATGGCCAGAGATGTCCGGGTGATTCTGATCAAACTTGCAGATCGTCTGCATAATATGCGTACACTGGAATACCAGTCTGAAGAAGCACAGAAGCGCATATCGCAGGAAACATTGGATGTATATGCGCCGATTGCTCATCGTCTTGGTCTGTCCGGAATCAAGAATGAACTGGAAGATCTCTGCTTCTACTATCTGGAGCCCGATGAATATCATCACATTGCTCATCTGGTAGAAGAGAAGAAAGCAGAACGTGATGCAGCAGTTCAGCAGATGATTAAGGATATTTCAACTCTGCTGAAAGAACATGGTATTGAATTCAGAATATTTGGACGTTCCAAACACCTTTATTCCATCTATCACAAGATGAAAATCCGTCATAAACGATTTGATGAAATCCTCGATCTGCTTGCCATCCGGATTGTGACTCAGTCTGAACTAAACTGCTATGAGATCCTTGGATATATTCATGCAGGTTACAAGCCTATTCCAGGCCGCTTAAAGGACTATATTGCGGTACCGAAAACCAACATGTATCAGTCGCTTCATACAACGATCATTGGTTATGAGGGGAAGATCTTTGAAGTGCAGATTCGTACCGAAGAGATGGACGCAGTAGCAGAGAGCGGCGTTGCAGCCCATTGGCGCTATAAAGAAGGAAGCAACTACGATGCTCGGGCTGAACAGCGTGAAATTGAAGATAAGCTATCCTGGTTCCGGGATTTTGCAGAGTATTCTGAGAACGATCAGGAGACTCCGACTGACTACATGGACACGCTCAGAAGGGACGTCTTTGAAGCCAGTGTTTACTGTATGACTCCAAAAGGAAGAGTTATTGATCTTCCCAATGGTGCGACACCGATCGATTTCGCCTATCGCATTCATACTGAGGTAGGTCACAGTACTGTCGGTGCTATCGTAAATGATGCCATGGTACCGCTCAATACGGAATTGCATACCGGTGATGTGGTTCAGATCAAGACGATGAAGGGAACCGGTCCTTCGGAAGACTGGCTCAAATTAGTCAAGACCAATCAGGCCAGAAATAAGATCAAGGCTTGGTTCTCTCGCAAGGAAGCAGAAGAGAAAGCCGACAAGATACCTGATGGTGAAAAGATTTTGATGGAAGAACTGAAGCGGCGTGGTTTTGATCCAGATAAATATATGGATAATAAGCGTCTGGAGGCTGTGCTGTCTCAATTCAACTGCCGGGATATGAATGATCTGTTTTATGGACTTGCAGTAAAGTCCATCAACCCGATCCGGATCATTGAAAAACTGACAAATGAAAAGCGGCCGCTGGCAGATGATGTGCTTACAAAACTGCTTAACCGCGATGTAGATGTCTCAGTGAAACGCCGTGGCAACTCTCGCATCGGCATCATAGTACCGGGCATTGAATCCATGAAGATGTCACTTGCTCAATGCTGCCAGCCGGTATACGGAGATGCTATTGTCGGCTATATCACCAAGGGTGAAGGAGTTAAAGTACACCGTGCTGACTGCCCGAATATCCAGGGTCAGAATGCAAGACTGATTGAAGTTATGTGGGATGCCGAAGATCCGGAACGTCAGTATGTTGCAGATCTAATCATCATTTCGCATGATCGAAGTTTCCTTCTGACGGATATTGTGACGGTAACTTCACAGTACAAGGCCAATATGCTGAAGGTCTCAGCAACCGTCAATCAGGAAAATCTGACATCTACAATCAAGATGATGATTCAGGTACATAATGGTGTTCAGCTAAAGAATCTGATTGCCAATCTCAGAAAGGTGGACGGTGTCATCAGCGTTGATCGAGATGATCACTGATATTGCTTGAGGAAGTAGAAAGCACAGCGTATAATGCATATGCAGCTTCGATGACGAAGAAATCTCTGATGTGATTCTGTAGAGAAGGTGTGCATCTGATGAAAGCACCTGATGAACTGAAAGGGAAAGACACTTCTGAGAAGAATTTCTGAATAAGTCTTACGCCTTTATTAATGTCTTTTCCCTTTTTACACTAGAGGAATACCAAAATGAGTGTAAATATCTACCGAAATGGTAGGAAAATGATTTGTACAGAAAAGATGTCCTCTTTTATACAGTTCAATTAGACAAGGATGAATTGAAGAGAGTAATAAATTCTTTTGATTTGGCAGATGAGACTCTTCATTTTAGGGAATTAGGAGTCTACTGGGGAAAACATGATAAGACAAGCTACAATCAAACGGGTTATCATAAAAATCTATTAAAGTCATCATTTTATTCTTATATTACGATTCGAAATGCAAGAACTTTTTCAAACATTGGTCATTGTTTGAAAAAATAAGGAACTAAAGGAGATTTAGAATGTCACTACTTGAAAAAATTAGAGTTACGCAAACCTTTTTGGAAAGCAAAGGAATTGAAAAACCTGAGTTTGGTTTGATTTTGGGTTCTGGACTTGGAGAATTGGCTGATGAGATCCAAGATGCTATTGTAATCGATTACGCAGATATTCCAAACTGGGGGCAATCAACAGTAGTCGCTCATGCAGGTAAACTTGTATAT
>SABF01000224.1 GCA_009929095.1 Erysipelotrichia bacterium | reverse complement strand
GCAATAAACATGTCAATAGCTCCGGTGAGGCATACATAGATGTCTACTATACAAAAGCATCACCGCAGCAGGAACGGCAGGATATTCAAATCGAATTGCTGGATAATCTTCCCTGCGGTGCGGCAATGTATGAACTGGAGGATGGCAAGCTGAAAGTGATTCATCTGAACCGCCATTACTGGGAAATGGTGGATCGTGTCCCGCAAAACTATGATGATATTTCAGTTCTCTCCGCCATTCATCCAGATGATCAGAAGCTGATTACAAACATGGCAGCCAATGCGGTCAGAGATCGCTGCAATGCAATCTGCAGGGTTCGCATTCTATGCGGCAATGGCAGCTATCGTACATTCCGTGTTGAAGGACGCATTTTGACGCAGAACGATGGAAAATACATCATTTATGCCAGCTATACTCATGACGGTGATGCATAATGAAAACAGAGTCAATCAGCGCTGATCCTGCTGAGCTGACTCTGTTTTCAGTTCTTTATCTGCCAGATGTTTTATCATTGCTTTTTTCATGGCATGATATTGGTAAAGCTTAGCTTCTATCTTCTGAGCCGTATTACCTTCAGTTTCGATATACAGAGTGTTGAAGCCAATTAATGATCGCTTCATATGCCAGTTTTTTATAGTACTGTAAGGAATCTTCCAGCATATATCTGATTGATCAAGCGCATAGATCACCATGAAATCAGAATAGAAAGCAAACTGTTTCAGATTCCTGCCGATCACTAGCATGACACCGGAAAGAATCAGCAGGATCCAGCCGATAACTGCCAGTATTTTCAGTGCAATCAGAATGACTGCAAACAGCAGAATAACATAGATTGAAAAATTAGAACGAGACATGATTACTGCAGAAGGTGTAGATCCAGCATTCAGCGACGACGCTTTCAGTTCTTGAACGGAAGCCTCAGATGCATTCTTCCTTTGACTTGATTTGCTCATTTGATAACCTCACAAGCAATATTATACAAACGAAGCAGACATAAGAAAACACAGAAGATCTTTCGATCTTCTGTGGCTGGAATCAGTTATTTTCAACAACTGCTTCAATGGCAGCTGTCAGACCTTTGACAATCTCATTCAGTGACATGCTGCAGGTATTGCGTTTGCCGACTGCCTGGCTGGTCATATAAGGGATATGGATGAAGCCGCTCTTCTTGCCAGGATACTTATGCTCACACAGATAACGGACACCATACATTACATGATTGCAGATAAATGTTCCGGCACTGTCGGAAACAGATGCAGGAATACCTGCTTCCTGAATCTTCTGAACCATTGCTTTAATTGGCAGGGAAGAGAAATAAGCGTCCGGTCCGTCCGCAAAGTTCTTCTGATCTACCGGCTGGTTGCCTTCGTTATCCGGGATGCGGCAGTCATCACAGTTGATGCCAATACGCTCAACTGTGATATCAGGTCTTCCGCCAGCCTGACCGACGGAGATGATGACATCCGGGTTGACTTCCTGAATCTTTGCTTCAATCTTATTGATTGATTTGTAAATAACAGTTGGAATTTCCAGCTTGACGATTTCTGCACCGGCAATTGTGTCTGGGAGCAGCTTGACTGATTTAATAGCCGGATTGACTTTTTCTCCGCCAAACGGATCAAATCCTGTAACGAGTATTTTCATTTGCTTGCACCTCTTTCATGTTTCATTATAAAAGAAGCCAGCCGCTTTGAAAAGAACGATACTCAGGATGCTAGAATAATTCCATACAGAGAGGGTTAATGAAATGGATATCATCTATACGCGTGAACGGATCAGAGAACTGATGAAATCGGCCTGCATCCATGGAATGATTGATGAAGTACTCACATTTCCAATCAGTCTGGAGCCGGTGTCAGTCAGTGAAGACAGTATTAGGAAGCGGTTTCCTGGAATGCCTGAACAGATCAGGGACAGCAGCAATGCAGCCAAACCGATGACAGTATTCGATCATCCGAATTTGAAATTGGAGACACTGTTTTCAAATGGGATGATTTTAAAAGATGAAGATAATGATGGACTGCCGGACAGACAGAATTTTCATATTGTATTTCCGGAAGATGCAGATGAATACGCTGTACAGGCATTATGTGATCTGACAGCCCGTATCGCTGCTTCCTGTACCGGTATGAACAGTGATCTGCTGGCTGATTCGGATGCCGATGGAAATCTGATCATATTTGAAAACATCGAAGAGCCATCTGTCAGATGGGAAGACTGTGATGGTCGAGTGATTATACATGTCTATGGCACCGGGATAGCACTGTCCTGTTTCATGTCCCAATTCTGCACGCAGTTTGATTCTGACCGCTACAGTCCGATGGAAGAAAAGACATGGCAGATCAATCAGGCGCTGATGGGAAGAACTTGGGATGGTCAGAAGTGTTTTATCCGGAGCCATCCTGATGATTCGGAATATTTCGCTGATTGCACGGAAAAACAGATTTCCGAGTTCTCAGGATACCGGATCCATAGTCTGCAGATTCCTCAGAGGATCTGGCAGGATCACCATGAGATGGTTTCTGAAACAGAGGTTCTTCTGGATCGGATTTATGAAACTGAAATTGATGAGGATCAGCCCTGTCTGATTCAGGCAGCAGTATCGAAGAGCTATGCAGTACGCAGTGCGCTGAAGGCATCCCTTCTACAAAAATATCCAAATGCTCAAATCGAATTGATCAGTGCATATAAGCCTGGTTTTTCCTGGATTGAAGAACTGTGCATTCCAGAAATGAAAAAGCTGAAAGTTGATTCTGTTAGAATTCTTTTCAAGCCTTATCTGAAACCTGGTCAGACGGAATGGAAAGATGAAGACGGGGCAGTACCTAAAAAGGCAAATGCATCTATGGAACAGCAGGGCTGGATGGAACTGCCTATCCGCTTTCTTCAGGAACTTTATCCGATCGACGATGCAGTGGCTGAGGAACTGAAGATTAGCCGAGATAATATTGCTTTTGAATCTTCCGACGATCTTGCATGGACCTATCAGATCAAAGCGTTTTCTGATAACAAGCAGATATATGAGAATCATTATCAGG
>SABF01000223.1 GCA_009929095.1 Erysipelotrichia bacterium | reverse complement strand
GTCATGCCCTGTGCAGTCCAGAAATCCCTGACATGGATCGCGCCGATCGCCATTGAACATAATGAAGAAATGCGTATGCGGTCCGGTAGCTGCACCGGTCATGCCAAGCTGACCAATGACATCGCCCTTCTCTACAACAGTTCCAATTGCCAGAGGACTTGGTACATTCATATGACCATAATAAGTCTCATATCCATTGTTATGATTGATGATGATGTAATTTCCATTGACACCATTATAGGAATTGACTTCCACAGTGCCATTATCTGCGGCATAGATGTTTCCATAGTGATCATAGGAATTCTGCACGTCAATCGCACGATGACCATAATAGCAGCCCCAGTGGCAGGAGATAACCGGGTTGTCCACTGGCCAGCGGAATGTTCCGGTACCTACACTTGGCGGTACCATGGTTCCGACTTTTACAACCGCACTGACCGGCTGCAGGGTATCCACACTGGATTCCAGAGAACCTGAGATCAGTACGCCGTTAATCCATCGCTCGGTATACAGAGCATTGCGGGATCCGTTGACACCGGCAGTAGACTGCATCTGCGTTCCTTCTCTCAGCGTGGAATCTTCTTCATATATCGTTTCAAAGTCAATGGCTTCCTTTTTCATGCTTTCCCGGGTAATCGTGATATCAATCGGAGAGTTGAAGTAGGTTACGCACAGCTGTTCTCCTTCACTCAAAACCTGATCGGTACTGGAGATTTTATCTCGGTTGATATTCATGATCTGGGTAGCCGAAAGACCGTTGTTCTTGGAACCGACACCGGCAACAGTATCATACTTGGCGACCGTGTAATACTGTCGTTCCGTATTGTCGCCGTATTCCAGATAATCCAGCACCTGTGCCTTGTCTGTTTTAATTTCAGAAGGAGATGCATAAGTCTGCTTTGTTGTTATTGTCTGGTTGATGGAAATTCCGACTGCCCTGCTCCCATAAGACTTCAGTGCATCTGTCTGCTGACCGGATGTCAGGATTGACAGCTCATTGCTGGCGATGAACAGTTTCAGATAATCCTGCATGGCTTCTTCATACATTGTTTCATTCTGTACATAAATCTCAGCATAGATTCCATTGGAATCTGAGAACTCCACACCGGTTGCCCGCAGGGTAAACAGTTCGTTGTCATCCAGATACTGAAAGATCTGACTGTCGATATCCTGATAGGTAAAGTAGCTCTGCTCGGTCGCAAGATAGACATCTTTGCCAAGACCGCATGAAGAACCTGGATAATCCGCTTTATACCGGCTTCTGTAAGTGCTGGCAAGAAAATCATTGAGCCTGGTCTTGTCATTCAGCACTCCGACCATGTGACCAGCAGAATACAGCTTGGTGATTTCATGCGGCGTATTTTCCACCCTGATAACACTCTGTTCCAGGATGCCGGATGTTATATCATCCACTTCGGCGCTGGCAGACAGTGAAAACTGCTTCAAAAGAAGCGGCAGTCCGAATACTATTGCTGCACTTGCCAGCAAACATAAAATTACACCGAATACTTTCTTCATTCAGACAGTCCTTTCAGTTATTACTGCTGCATTTGACTGGAACGGTCGATATCCATAACAGCATTGGTATTGGCCTCAAAAGCAACACTCAGCTTTCTGACTGCACCATTACGATGCTTGGCAATATTGATTTCAATTTCCTCAGTGCCGTTCTGATCTGCGGCAGTCTTGGCTTCTTCGTTATAGTAAGAATCACGATACAGCATCATGACTATATCAGCATCCTGCTCAATTGCGCCTGACTCACGCAGGTCAGATAGCTGAGGATGCTTTGATTCACGTGCTTCCACTGAACGGCTCAGCTGAGACAATGCCATTACCGGCACTTTCAATTCTCTGGCCAGTGCCTTCAGACTTCTTGAAATATCAGACACTTCCTGCTGGCGGTTCACATCACCGCGGCCGCTTGAACTGCCGGTAATCAGCTGGATATAGTCGATGACGATCATTGCGAGTCCGTGTTGCTGCTGCAGACGGCGGCATTTCGAGAAGATCTCCGGAACTTTGGTACCCGGTGTATCATCAATGTAAATGTTCAGTTTCTTCATTACATTGGCATTTTCATTAACCTTATTCCACTCCTCCGCATTCAGATAACCGGTTTTTAGCTTATCTCCGGGAACTCGGCTGCGGGCTGAGAGAAGCCTCATTGCCAGCTGCTCCGCGCTCATTTCCAAAGAAAAAATCGCAACTGCCTGATCCGGCTGATATCTTGCCGCATTCAGTGCAAGGTTCAATGCCACGGCTGTTTTGCCCATGGAAGGACGAGCTGCCAGTATCACCAGATCACCCCTCTGAAATCCGTGAGTTGTATGATCCAGCTGTTCATAGCCGGTCTTTATGCCGGTGATATCTGATTTGTTATCCGCCATTCTGCGGATATTGTCCAATACGCTTCCCATCAATTCAGACGGGTCGCGGAATTCGCTGGTCCTTCGGTTGCGGGAAATATTCAGTACTGCTTTTTCTGCATTATCCAGATATTCATTGATATCCGGCTGACCTTCAAAACCTTCCTGAGCAATACCCTCTGCCGCCTCAATCAGACTGCGCATGATCGCCTTGTCGCGAATCATCCGAACATAGTTCAGGGTATTCGCACTGGTTACGGACGCATCTGAAAGTCTTGTCAGATACTGAATTCCGCCGGTCAGATCAAGCTGGCTTGTATCCTTGAGCCTCGTAGACACCGTGGTCAGATCAACTGGTGTTCCCTCATGATAAAGAGAAGAAACAGCATTGAAAACGCGGCGATTGGCATCAATGAAGAAATCATCTTCATTCAGGCCTTCTTCCAGCGCTGCTCGGGCTGCATTGGGATAAATCATCATGGTTCCAAGAAGCGAAGCCTCCGCTTCCGGAGCCGATGGCATTGTCCGGGTTGGCATAGCCTGTTACTTGTCGCTTCCGGGCATGAAATCAGCTTTTAAGACCGGAAAAGGACGCGCAAAAATGTCCGGCTCGATGCGACAAGAGAACTTCCCGCGTCAAAGCCGGACCAATCTAAATCTTCAATTCTTTCC
>SABF01000014.1 GCA_009929095.1 Erysipelotrichia bacterium | reverse complement strand
CCTTTGGGGAAATGTGTGATTGTTGCTCATGCTATGGGGTACAGATCCAAGGAGATTGAGGTTGAGATGAGTGCGGGAATCTCAGCAAGAAGCCATTTTTGTATCTTCTGACTTCAAACCATTTCAGATATCCAGTCGATGGAACCATAATGTGATAGAAGAAACCCTCTTCATCATCAATACGGCAGAGATCTGCAGAATCCAGATCTGCTGCATTTTCCACCAGTTTCTTCATCTTCGGATTATTGTTATCCTTCAGTTTACGCATGAGTGCCCGGCGGTTCATCGTCGTTCGATGAATTGGCAGATTGGCATTTACAATCCTCTGCATATCTGCCTGAATTTTTTCTGCCGTATCTTCACTCAGACCGCCGGTATGAATGGTAGTAAACAATCCCTTGGATAAGGAATTGGCAACAGTAACCCGGATATCTTTGCCAAGTACATCGTGTACCGCCTTGAGATACAGCAGAGTTAAAGATGCCTGATAAGTCATGTTGGCAGAACTGTCACGCAGATCCAGCAGATCCAGTGTGCAGTCATTATTGATCATTTCATCCAGAGCTGTTGTGAAGTGATCAATTCGGCAGGAAAGAATCTCATATCTGATTGGTTCCGGAAAATCTCTGATTACAGTTTCTGCTGTAACGGGATGATCATATTCCATGATGTGCGAAAAGCCATCATGGGTATTCACAGTAAGATTCATACAATGAAATGTTCCTTTCAATATCGTTGAATTTATTATAGCAGAGTACCGGTGATATAATGCTCCCGTGAACTGAAAGGGGACTGTACAAATGAAACGAATTGTCACAATCCAGGATATCTCATGCGTTGGCAAATGTTCGCTGACCGTAGCCCTGCCGATCATTTCGGCAGAAGGAGTAGAAACATCAGTCATTCCCACTGCCGTACTCTCTACTCATACCATGTTTAAGGGATTTACATTCCACGATCTGACCTCTGAAATCAAGCCGATCATGGATCACTGGAAGAAGGAAGGATTTACCTTTGATGGTGTATATACCGGCTATCTCGGTTCTTTTGAGCAGCTGAAACTGGCCGAAGAACTATTTGCTCAATTCGGTCATCAGGGACGCATTCTTGTGGATCCCTGCATGGCGGATAACGGCTCATTATATGTTGGCTTTGATCAGAAGTTTGCAGATGCGATGGCTCTTCTCTGCGGCAAGGCTGAGATCATCTGTCCCAACCTCACGGAAGCTTCCTATCTGCTTCATCAGCCTTATATCGCAGAAGGATATAGTGAAGCCTATATTCAGGAAACTCTTGAGAAACTGACTGCTCTAGGTGCAGATCGAGCCGTACTGACCGGCGTATCTCTGAAGAAGGGTGAACTCGGCATCTATTCCTACTGCAGATCAGAAGATACTTTCTTTCAATATTATCGGGAAGAACTGCCGCAGCACTTCCATGGGACCGGCGATATCTGGGCAAGTTCCTTCTTTGGTGCACTGATTGGCGGCAAGGGCATGGAAGATTCTCTGCGTATTGCGACCGACTATGTTTGCGAATGCATCCGGGTGACTCTTCAGGAATCACAGCATCATGATTATGGCGTCAACTTCGAGCAGGCCATTCCCTATCTGGTAAATCGCCTTGTATGAACCAGATAGGGAATACTGAGAATCATTCAGTATCAGCTGCTTTTCAAGCTGCCTTTCCGCTTACGCTGCCAGTTATGGCTGGTTATGAATTTCTGGCGATTGCCTATGGCATACTGATGCATCTGAAAGGATTCTCTTTCTGGTATCCTTCTCTGACTGCTTTATTGGTATATGGAGGTTCACTGGAATATGTCATTGCAACAATGCTGCTGTCTCCCTTTGCACCGCTGCAGGTATTTCTGACCGCATTGATAATCCAAGCCAGGCATCTGTTCTATGGCATTTCCATGCTTGATAAATATAAGGGAACCGGCAGGAAGAAGTGGTATCTGATCTTCACAATGAGTGATGAAACATTCTCAATTAACTGCAGCACCCCAGTGCCTGCTGGCATCGATCGCGGATGGTTTTACTTTTGGATTTCCTTCCTGAATCAGATGTGGTGGGCTTCCGGCGCACTCATCGGAGGATTGCTTGGATCTCTTCTGACCTTCAATACAGCCGGTCTTGATTTCATTATGACTGCCATGTTTATCGTTATCTTTCTGGAACAATTCCTGAGTGAACCGTCTCATATCTCATCAGTCATCGGCTTATCCGCTTCCATCGCCGCACTGGTGCTGTTTGGACCGGATAGTTTTCTGATTCCGGCTATGGCGGCAATCCTGATCCTGCTGACTGCACTTCGAAAACCGATTGAGCACAGAAGCGAGGAAGCTTCGTGACTCTGATTCAGCAGATTATTACAATCGGCCTTTGCATTGCAGCCACCATGTGCACCAGGTTTCTTCCGTTTTTATTGTTTCGGGAGAATCAAAGCACTCCGGCATACATCATCTATCTTGGCAAAGCTCTTCCTTCTGCAGTCTTTGCCATGCTCGCAGTGTACTGCCTTAAGAACACAGATGTTATATCCGGTACGCACGGGCTTCCAGAACTGCTTGCTATCGCGGTTACTGCTGCCGTTCATATTAAATGGCGCAATATGTTTCTCAGCATGCTTGCCGGCACTGCCGCGTACATGATTCTAATTCAATTCATCTTCTGAAAATTTTGCTTTTTCTCTTTGCAAACAGCGTATAAAATAGGAATGACAGAAAGCAGGAACGGACCATGGATGATGAAAAGACTGTACGGCTGAATGAAATCATCGATCATGGAAGTATAGAAGATTTTCATCAGTTCTATGACTCTGTGGAACCGATTGACTTTGCCCAGCTGATCGCTGATTTCGACGAAGAGACAATTGATAAAGTAACTACGTTGATGGCAGATGATGATCTGGCTTCGCTTCTTGAAGAAGCTGATGATGGTCTTCGCATCAGGATTGCTTATACCCTGAATAATGAAAGACTGCTGATTGCCTTTGGCTATATGCAGAAAGATGATATCGTCGATATGCTCGGCGACTTTGAAGTGGGCAGAAGAAAAGAAGTCATCAATCTGATGCGTTCCGGTGATCGCAAGATTATCACGGACCTTCTCAAATATCCTGAGGAATCTGCCGGCGGAATCATGACAACCGCTTATGTTTCTCTCAAAGCAAATCTTACCGTTTCGCAGTCTCTTGATGTAATCCGTGAAATTGGTCCCCGTACTGAGGTCATTGAAACACTGTATGTCGTCAATGATGCCAAACGTCTGATCGGCAGTGTTGACCTGAAAATCCTGTTAAGTTCACCGCGCACTACCATGATCGGATCCATCATGGAACCGCACGTCATCTGTGTAGAACCTGAAACCGACCAGGAAGAAGTTGCCAAACTTGTTTCCCGCTATGACCTGAATGCGATTCCAGTTGTATCAAAGAAGAGAGTAATCCTTGGCATTATCACTGTCGATGATGTCATCGATGTCATCGTGCAGGAATATGATGAAGACCTGCTGCAGATGGGCGGCGTTTCCCGTGAGGAAAGCCTTGACACTACACTGCATGAGTCTGTCCGCATGCGTCTGCCATGGCTGCTGATCAATCTGGCGACTGCCTTTCTGGCATCCTTTACCGTAAAATTATTTGAATCCACTATTGCAAAAGTTGTAGCACTTTCCGCCATTATGACCATCGTTTCCGGCATGGGCGGAAATGCCGGTACTCAGACGGTATCCATTCTGGTCAGAAGACTGGCTCAGGGTGATATTGCCTGGGAAGACTGCCGAAAGCCCTTCCTGAAAGAACTGGCACTTGGCTTTGTAGATGGTGCAGTATGCGGTGCTGTTACCGGAGTCATTGTCTGGCCGGTATATAAAAACTTCTATCTTGGATTGATTGTATTTCTTGCCATGATCGGAAATCTGCTCGTATCTTCCCTGTTTGGATTTCTGGTTCCGGTTATTATCAAGAAACTGCATTGGGATCCAGCTATCGCATCCACAATCTTCCTGACTACCGCCACAGATGTGCTTGGCTTCTTTATCTTTCTGGGATTGGCATCACTGTTCATGCCGTTTCTTGTCTAAGTCATGCTGCGGTGAAATATAACATATTGCTCAGCCTCAGATTTCACGCATAAGAAAAACCGGGTTCTCCGGTTTTTCTTTCATTTCAGTGTTTTGATCCAAATCTTTCCATCAGTCTTGCAGAAGCGTCTTCCATAGTGACTTTCTTTTCCGGCTGTCTTGACGGCTGCGGACGGCTGCTGTTCCGTTTGTGATCCGGCCGGCCATTTCCGCGATTCTTTCTGGCTTCCTTAATTGCCGCGTCTCTTGACTCTATCTCCTTGATCGGCAGCAGGCTGAGCTGAACTCTGCCTTTCTGCTCATCAATGCCGAATACCCATACCTTTACAATATCCCCAACAGATACCACTTCAGAAGGCTGGGTGATTCGCTTCATGGACATATGAGATACGTGAACAAGACCATCTTCATGCAGACCGATATCCACAAAGGCACCGAAGTCCACAACATTGCGAACTGTACCCATCAGTTCATCACCGACATGCAGATCCTTAATCTCAAGAATATCGCTCTTAAGCAATGCACCCTGAAACTGATCACGATAGTCACGCAGCGGCTGACGGATCGCTTCTTCAATATCCTTCAGGGTATAAGAGTCAATGCCAAGGTCCTTTACTTCTGATTCCGAGAACTGAGCATCTGCCTCACCGAGTTTAGTGATACCGCACGCCTTCATGAGCTTTTCAGCTGCTTCATAGCTCTCCGGATGGATGGATGTTTCATCCAGCGGATTATCACCGCCGACAATCCGCAGGAATCCTGCACACTGGGTAAATGCTTTCGGTCCAAGTTTCTTTACTTTCAGAAGCTGCTTTCGATCTGTGAATCTGCCATTGGTATTGCGGAACTTAACAATCTCCTGAGCAGTACCGCTGTTCAGGCCGGAAATATGTGTCAGCAGTTCCGGAGATGCGGTATTCAGGTCTGCACCGGTTCGGTTGACTGCCTTCATGACAACTTCATCCAGACGCTGAGACAGTTCCTTCTCCGGAAGATCGTGCTGATACTGACCGACACCGATAGACTTCGGATCTATCTTGATCAGTTCTGCAAGCGGATCCAGAAGACGTCTTCCGATTGAAACTGCAGAACGCTCTTCAACATGAAGATCCGGGAATTCTGCTCTGGCAATATCACCGGCAGAATATACGGAAGCTCCTGCTTCAGAGACGATTGCATAACTGACATCCAGATGATTGTCACGGATCAGATCCGTTACAAACTGCTCTGATTCACGAGAAGCTGTTCCATTGCCGATGGCAATGATTTCAATATGATATGTCCTGATCAGATCCAGCATCGTTGCCCTGGCACCTGCCAGATCAATATTTGGCTTGGTCGGGAAGATCTTGGCAATCTTCAGCATCTTGCCGGTCGCATCCAGAACTGCCAGCTTACAGCCGGTACGATATGCCGGGTCAAATCCCAGAACAACTCTGCCCTTCAGAGGCGGCTGAAGCAGAAGCTTCTCAAGATTCATTGAGAATACTTCTATGGACTTGCTCTGTGCTCTGGCGGAAAGATCGCTTCTGATCTCTCGCTCAATGCTGGGGAATAAGAGACGGTCGCAGCCATCATTTACAGCTGTGACAATTTCGTTTTCAGCAATTGTTCTCTGACCTTTAAGCAGTGTCTTAGCAGCTTCCTGCTTCAGGTATTGCTCATCAAATGTAAAGGATACAGTTATAACCTTTTCCTTCTCAGCTCTGTCAATTGCCATGATGCGGTGATCTGCCAGCTGAGATACACGCTCAGAGCGATCATAGTACATCTCATAGACCTTGTTCTCATCCACAGCATCTTTCTTCTTTTTGGTAACCAGCACACCTGCCTGATTGATTGTGTCCTTGAAAGACCATCTCAGTTTGGCGTCATCACTGATTATTTCAGCAATGATATCTTCTGCTCCCTGAATCGCATCTTCCACCGTCTTGACAGTATCTTCATTGACATACGCAGACGCTTCTTTCTGGAGATCTCCTTCTTCGGGAAGTGTAAGCATCCAGTCTGCCAGTTTCTGAAGTCCGCTCTTGATTGCCATAGCTGCGCGAGTCTTTTTCTTCTGCGCATAAGGACGATACAGATCATCAACCTGTGACAGCTTAGTACAGTCATTAACTGCCTTGGTCAGTTCATCTGTCAGTTTGCCCTGTTCGGCAATAAGCTTCAGTACATTCTCTTTGCGTTCCTTCAGTTTTACCTGATAGTCAAACTGTTTCTGGATATAGAGAATCTGTTCCTCATCCAGTCCTTTTGTCATCTCTTTTCGATAACGGGCAATAAACGGCACGGTATTGCCTTCCTCCAGAAGTGCAAGGGTATTCTTTACCTGATCCAATCCGACTTTAAGACTGGCAGTAATCGCCTTGATAATTTCATCATTCATGATTTTTATGCTCCTTTCACTGCCTGCTTATCTTATCATAATCCCAAAAAATTGCAGGTCTTGACTATTTCAGAATACTGGTTTTCATTCCTGACAAATGAAAATGGGCTCTGCTGGCATCAGATCCCATTTTCGGGTGTATCTTCTCAATTTTCAGAGGGAAAAGTGAGAAAGACCTTGTCTTCTTTCGAAGACATTTATATGATACATGACTTATCTGAATTTCATGTGAAATTTGAAGAATATGTTCATTTCCACATTGTATTTCTACTGATGGACCTGCATCAGCACTTCTTTTCGTTTTAAAGAGCGTTTCAGCCACCCTCCCTGCATATAGTAGATAAGAAATAGAAGTGACGTAACAATCCAGGTAACCGGGTAGCAGAGCAGAGTATCAAATACATTGGTTCCCGGGAATACGACGATCCAGATGATTCTGAATGCACCGATGCCAAGAGCTGTTAGTATCGTTGGAATCGTCGCATCTCCACAGGCACGAATGCCGCTGGACAGTATTTCCACAAGACTGAAGGTGCACCAGAACGGGCACATAAATCTCAGCATATTCAGACCAATCTGAATTACATCCGCATCCGGTGTGAAAAGGCGGAAGATATACGGCCCAAGCACCCAGCAGGCAGCACTGATGCCCAGCCCGCCAACTATATAGATCAACACGCCGCGCTTAACTCCGGATTTAACTCGTTTGATATTTCCGGCACCGAAATTCTGACCGGCAAAAGTCATAAATGCCTGCCCGAGCGCTCCAGAAGCATTCCAGAATACGGCATCAATTTTTCCGAAGGCAGTATATGCCGCAACGGTATTCGTTCCATAGCCATTGATATTGGCCTGCACAAAGAGATTCGACACACTGTACAGGGCTGATTGGACGCCGGACGGAAAGCCGATTATTACAATCTGTTTCAGAAGTGCCGGATCAAAAGAGAAATCTCTGATCTGATACTGATAGCAGTCATCCGTCTGTTTCAGCAGACGGAGTGTCAGATAGCAGCTGGCCAGCTGAGAGATGACAGTTGCGAGCGCCGCTCCGGCAATGCCCATATGGAATACTGCAACCAGCAGTATATCCAGTATCGTATTGGCGGCACTTGCTGCAATTAAAAAATAGAGCGGACGCTTAGAATCTCCGATTGCCCTTAGAATTCCTGCGCCGGTATTGTAGATCATCGTAGGTACCAGACCGATCAGATAAATTCTGAGGTAGATCAATGATGGCAGAAAGATATCCTCCGGTACCTGAAGCAGACGCAGCAGAGATGGAGCAGAAAAGTATCCGGCTGCTGTCAGCACAGCACCAAGTACAATGGCAAGCCACATGCCGGAAGCTACTGTCTTCTGAACCTGAGCTCGATTTCCGCTGCCGTAAAACTGTGCAACCACCACCGTAGCTCCAGAAGAAAGGCCAATCATGAATCCCACCAGCATGTTCAAAAATGTACCGGTAGATCCGCCGACTGCCGCAAGTGCTTCCTTGCCGATAAAGTTTCCAACGACAATCGCATCTACAGTGTTATACAGCTGCTGAAACAGCGTACCAAACAGAATAGGAAAAAAGAAAAGAAGAAGTTCTCTGGAAATCGGTCCGCTCAGCATTGTACTTTCCTGACGATCCACAAGTACTCCCTCCTTTCAGTACGATAGGAGCAAGTATATCATGAACACACATGAAACCCCGAATGACTTACTGCCATTGCAGGATTGTCCGCTCTACTTCACAGGCAACCCCATCTTCATCGTTGCTTAATGTCACCCGATCTGCTTCACTGATGACCTCTTCCATGGCGTTGGCCATTGCCGCAAACGGATAGCACTGAGCACAGGCAAGATCGTTTTCGCCATCTCCCATGACCAGCACCTCTTCTTTTGCAATACCCATGATTCTGCATATCTGGCCGACTGCCGATGCTTTGTTTACTCCTCGAGCCGCCACATCAATAGTATGCGGAGAAACAAGGAAACAATCCGCCAGTACACCAAGATGCGCTCTCAGAGACTCCTGTTCCATTCGCACATCTCTGCGGCTTCCTGCCGGCATAAAGACAATCTGATCCAGGCGCTCTGCAGGCAAGCCCTGAGTGCTAATAAATCCATACTGTCCAGTACATTCTTCCGGCAGATAGGATGCGCCATTCAATGTGCCATGGCATTCTATGCCCTCTTTCAATGCGTATGATGCGCAGATGGACAAAGCTTCCCGGGAAATTGTGGGACCGGTGATAAGATGCTCATTCTGATAGTCGCATATCTTCTGACCATTATTGGCAATCACAAAACCATGATGCGGCTTCAGATGCAGACATTCGACAGCCCGTTCTGCATCAGCTACTTCATGTTCAGATCCGATGGCAATTCTTAATCCGATCGTTTCCTGCGCTTTGAGCAGAACATCGCGATTGCGATCACTGATCTCCTTGCGGCCATTCAAAAGTGTACCGTCAAGATCCAGTACAAGCAGTTTTATATTCATGCAGGGATTATTCCTCCGGAAATCATCATAGCATCTGAATCCTCTGAACAATCCATGCTTCACAGAATCTTCAGAATACATTTTCTTAAATCTGTCATATGTTATGAAATGTCTTTCAATGTTTGAGCTTTCTTCTGATTCAAACAGATGATTTCAGCCAGTTCAGCAAGAAAAATGCCGCAGCAAAACTGCGGCATTACCTTTCCTATTTGGCTGTTCTGCATCCGCTGTATGTGGCGAATTATTGTTTCGGCTTTTCAAACGGCAATATCTCTGGATGATAGAACTGGTAGATTCCCTTACCAGTGCGTTTTGCCTCATACATCGCATAGTCTGCTGCCTCATACATGCGGTCAATATCTCTGCCCACCTGCTTTGTTGTCACAGCGCCAAGACTGATGGAGAGCAGCGGTCCGTCATCAATGACCACACTGCCATTCATTTTTCCAAATACCCGATGAATGATTTCATCCGGGTTCTTTTCATAACTGAAGAACCACACAAATTCATCTCCGCCCAGTCGTCCTACGATGTCGTTTCTGCGCACATAGTGCTTCAGAAGCATGCCCACTTCCATCAGATAGATATCTCCAGCGGTATGCCCCATATTATCGTTAATCGACTTGAAGTTATCAAAGTCCAGAATGCAGAAACAGAATTCACTCTCTGATGATACTTCCAGCTGATGGCGAATGATCATCTCTGCATTACGTCTGTTTCTCAGTTTGGTTAGCGGATCAAACGCTGCTTCCTGCTCCAGCTGAGAAATATGCATATGTTCATTATCCACATTGATAATGACACCGGCAATGCCGATGAAAGTATGCGACGCATCCTCCGAATAGATCGGTCCGGCAATGATCCGGTTCCATTCATTCCTGCCATTTATTCTGAGTACCAGATCCTTGCGAAGACGGTCGCTCTCCTGCTCAAGCGCTCTGACATCTGTGAGAATTGCCTTCATCATCTCTATGGAAATAATGCTGTTGAGTTTCTTATGTTCTCTTATATCCGTTATGATTGCCGGAAGTCCAAACTTATTCATCGTATGTGATGAGAAGTTAAGACACTTCCGCTGATCCTGATACTCAAAGATGCAGTCATGAGAAAGAGAAGCATAGAAGTTCTGTTTCTTTTCTGTCATATCTACCCGATGGACATCGATGTCGTCAATTGCCGTATCGTTTGGATTATCAGGGAAATTGCGGTCTGCAGACTCCCTGAGTGCTCTTTCATACTCCCTGACAGGGGGCAGTTTCCTAATCTCTTCGGATCCTTCTTTCAGACATTCCATCAGAACCGGGCTGAATGCTCCGCATTCTCCGCTAATGATCATTCTGATTGCGTCATCATGTGAATACGCAGAACGGTAGGGTCTGTTCTCAACTAAAGTAGCATAGACATTGGCAATTCCTGATACCTGTGCACTGATTGGGATTTCATCCCCCCTGAGTCCTCTTGGATATCCTGTTCCATCCCATCGCTCATGATGATATCGGGCAATCTCGATTGCAGTGTCCAGCATGGAATCATTAAGAGACCCCTTAGCTTCTTCAAGAATCTTTGCGCCATTCTCCGGATGCTTCTTAATAATTTCATACTCTTCATCAGTCAATTCACCGGGTTCACTCAGTATTTCCTGAGGAATCATGACATAACCGATATTCTGCATCATGGAACTTATGGCAATATGCTCTATTCTTGCATCATCTATAGGATTGTATTGATTCGTCTTGCTTCTGAGACGTTTCAATAGTACTTTAATGCAGGATCCAGAGTTGAATGGATACAGATCATCGCCCTGCCACTTGCGGAATTCCACCGCTTCTGACAGTACTGCCGCAAACAATCTGGTTCTTCGCTCATTTCGGTAGAATGAATCCTTGATCATCCCCCGAAAATTATGCATGCAATCAGACTGCTGCAGAATCCGCATAATAATTGATTGAAATTCTTCCAGCTTGATCGGTACAGACAGTATCTGAGTACACCCAGCAGACAATGCCTGGTTCACCAGTTCTCCGTTTACTCTTCTGCTGAAGAGTATCGTCAGGATATTGCCTAAGGAATGTACACTCTGTTTAATTCGATTGATCAGTTCAATACAGCTCATATCCGGCAGCTGCTCTGCGCATAGAAACAGTGACACCTCACTGCTGTATGCCGAAAGAAAAGACATTACTTCAAATCCGGTATTCACAAAGATTACATCATATCCTGTCTTTTCCTGCTGTGACAGCAGGCTGTGTTCGATCAGCCCATTATCGGCCGCTAAAATAATGTGTCTTCCCAATGATTCCCTTTGTTCCTTCAATCCCACGCATGATCTCCATTTTTATTGATGTAAAAATGATTAACTTTCTGAAGAGTTCTCGTTTACAGTCTCTCTTCGATATTCAATGGCCAGCTTTTATATCATGATGTCTTTGTCTGCATCATGGTTCAGTTTTGTCTGCTCATTATTTTAGCTGAAATAATACTCTCTGTCATCCTGCATAAGAATATTTCTGCTGTTTTTCCGGCACCCTATTCCGTACCGTCGGTTTCTGTACCTTCTGTATTATCTGGCAATGCGGAAGAATCTGCACTGGCTGAAGCTGATGGCTCTGTACTTGGAGAAGACCCCGCAGAAGCTGTAGGCGGCACGGTCTCTTCCGGCTCTGCGCTGGCTGAAGCTGACGGAGTGGCGGAAGTTGAAGGTTCTGAAGGTTCACTGCTTTCCTGAGTGGCTTCAAGAGAAGAAATGGAGAGTGAAGAAAAACTTGGATAATTGGGATTCACAGTAAAATCAATACCGTTCATCCTGCACCCGGTAAATGATCCACTATTTATATTTCTTCCTAATGCATACTTTGCAGCACCTGCCGGTATTACTGTATCGACGATACAGTTATTTAAACTACCGCCATCATTAGTATCTGCAAAGCCATAGTGATCAATTTCTTTCGCATTTACCCGTACTTGATTATCGGCACCGGCTGAAATAGAACCCCGATTCAGATTGATGAATCCATCACCATAAATATGCTTCACATGCCAGATTGAGGAATCATAGATTTTACCCTTCAGTTCATTGCTGTTTGCAAATCCGGCAAATGTAAATACTGTATCAGCAGTATCTTCGGTTCCAATATACAGATCCAGATAATCATCCGTATTCAATGTTCCGCGATCCTCTGCGGCTGATACACTGCAGCTACTGATCTGCGAATACGCTGCATTTTCACTCACAAATCCATTTCTCTTAATTTCTCCGGAAATATCAACTCTGCTCTCTGAAATATATCCAGACACTGTCTGATAGTAAGCAGAATTCGATTGATTGATTTCAGCAAATCCGTTTCTCCAGACTGTCAAAGAATACTCTGCAGGTTTCCACACTTCTTTGCCATCTTTGATTATTTTCTCTGTCACAGTTTCTTTGGATAAGTTAACAGTGGAATACCTGATTGATCCATTATTTGTTCCTGCAAATCCGTTTCCATAGATATTTCCAAGAACATCTACCGAACAATGATAACCACCAGATGAATCTATCACTGCCTGTGCTTCGTTAATACCCACAAACCCATTTCCACTGAGTGTATTTGATATATTATCCGTATTTTCTATACCAATGGAAATTGCATTGGATACTGTGCTTCCATAAATTTTTCCAATGTTCGTGCCAGCAAATCCATTCCCTCCAATCGTTACTCCGCGTACTTTTTCAACATTCTGATCATATTCATCTTTTTCGGTATATAAAACACCATTTACAGTACACTGAATAATTCCTTTGCTTGCGTCTGAATAATTTTGTCCTGCATAATTAGTTCCAATAAATCCATTTTTCCCAATTGAGACTGAGGTAATACCGCAGCGGTTAATCGACGACTGAGGATTAGATAACGTTCCAATAAATCCATTTCCTGTTACTGTCGTATCAATCAGATTGCAGTTATTGGCGATAATAATATAATTGGCAGTCCCGATAAAGCCATCACTGGCATGTGTGCTGTCTCCAACTGATGATGTCTTGATGTTACAATCTGAGATATTAATTCTAATCGAATTGTTTCCGGTGCTATCGATGAAACCTGTTCCCGTGATTGCTG
This sequence comes from Erysipelotrichia bacterium, assembly GCA_009929095.1. GTDB lineage: Bacteria > Bacillota_I > Bacilli_A > Erysipelotrichales > Erysipelotrichaceae > Bulleidia. The sequence continues at coordinate 2,385 of SABF01000014.1, read as the reverse complement.
TGTTTATGATTGAACAGCTGCTGATTTCTGATTCAGTATTGTTTGCAGCCAGTCGGATAAACCCTGCACCTCCAACAGTGGAATCTGCAGTACTGTTGGTCCCGCTGATATCACAATTTTCAATATTGAAAACGCCATTCGCTTTGTCAATCAAGCCGGCTCCGCCGATTTTACAATCAATCAGATCACAGTTGTTTATTAGTTCCACACGGCCAAGTGTCTGGATCAGACCGGCTTTGCCGATACTTGTTCTTGTAAGAGTACAATTCGAAATTGTCGTAGGCAGTGCTGCTTGTTCTATTAAACCCGCCCCAGAAATCTGTGAATCTGTGACACTGCAGTTGTCCAGCAAAGCAATCTGATTGAGATTCTGGATCAGACCGGCCCCATAGATTGTAGAATCGGAGACAGAACAATCAGTGACTTTCCCGGCATATTCCAGGTTCTGAATCAGTCCGGATTTTTTGATATAGCTGTTCGTAATATGACAATCAATGACATCACTGCTGGATGACGAGAGCGTATATATCAATCCGCTTCCTTCCGATGTCATTTGATTGATGAGAACATTGTTGACTTTTCCACCATTATTAACTGTTTGAATCAGTGCACTGTCGGACTTCGGGACTCTCACGTTATTAAAAACCATGTCTTGAACAGTCCCTCTTATTTCCCCTCCGATAAATGTGCCGCTTAAATTGTTCATTGAATAGCGAACACCATTTCTATCTATATCAGCCTGTATAACGGAATTCGCCATTACAGAATTGATCTTTGGTGAATCATTCTTAAAATCAATATCCAGTGTCTGCGTAATTGTGGTATTCCCAGGATAGTAGTTGATATAGCCGCTTGTTTTAGATTCCAGCCATTTCACCTGCTGTGCACTGCGAACACTGTAATAATACGGGGCTGCTGTATTGGGCTGTGAGAACGGCCAGTATATTGGATATATCTCATCCGCAAAGTATGGATTGATATAAAGCGTGTATGAGTACCAAAATATGGAGTGATCGTATTTTATCGTTACAGAGCTGTCACCCCAATTAGTAAACGCTGTTTCCTCTATCTTATCTTCATTGATTCGATATGCAGTATATCCGCTTACTACACCAAGCCCGCGATTAAGATTTGCATCGTTTATTAGTGATCCGTTGCTAATCTGAGAATTCAGGTTTTTGTTTTTAAATAAGCCTGACACCGTGATTTTCTGCACGTCCCAATAATCCGATACCACAATGACATATCCAGATTCTGAAACTACAGCTCCGCTGGTATTGACCAGACCACGCTTAAGATTGCTGCCAGGAGTATAGACTTCCGCTCTGTCCAGGTATCCGTGATAGTAATATAATCCATTGACTTTTTCATAGTATAGAATTCCTGTTCCTTCGAGTGACGCGGCTGTTGAGTATGTATTCGTTACATTAATCTTCTTTGCTGCTGTTCCTGTAAATATCTGAAAGTCAGAATGAATATCCGCATCTGCAACATCATCATAGAATACATCATCATTAATTCTTGTTTCGCATTCTGAAATTCCTGTCGGCTTTCTTCCCGTTTCACGCATTGTGAAATTGCCGGCAGGCAGATATAAAGTGTATGTATTGCCGTTATCTGCATCAGTGGCTGTTACGTTCTTCAGATTGACCTTAACAGTTCGTTCAACGCCATCAATTGTCTGTGCAACGGTCAGATAGATGCTGTTTTTAATAGCTGCGATGGTGTCTGTACTTGTCACTCCAGTTATATACTTTGTAATCTTTGTGCCTGCTGCTGCAGCTGGCCAGTCTCCATAATGAAACAGTACTTTCGGCTTTGTACTGCTGCCGGAGTAGGACTGTGTATGATTGACTGCTTTGAATGCATACTTATCCGTCTGAAGTGCAGTCTGGTATGTCTTAGCTGATGCATTGACTGATGCGAATGGCTGTATGCCGGACGCGATTTCGGTTATTGCTGCATAGCTGGCAGCTTTATTGCTGCCAACCTGCTGAAGAAGCGTCGTATATCCTGCCGGTCTTGCAGTATCCGTTTCCAAAGATGGATTGTATTCCGTCCATGAGGGATCATACCATTTCAGGTTTATTCCTGTCAGCACTGCATTGCCACTGCCATTCAGCTGCGCATTTTCGGCAAGCTGTCCAGCAAAGGAACCAGCATACTGTGTCTGTGTATTGTAAGGAACAATTGCGGATCCTGTCGCATAGCAGTTGGTATAAGTGACATTGGCCTGCTGTGTTCCGGCGAATCCGCCAGCGCTTCCTGCACTGTATGCTGATGCTGTGGAGTAGCAGTTCTCAACAGTCAATGCACCGCGTATCATTCCCAGCAGACCGCCGGAAGAAATATTTCCCTGAACAGATGCATCATTGCGATCATAGA
>SABF01000013.1 GCA_009929095.1 Erysipelotrichia bacterium | reverse complement strand
GTGCTATCCGGTACGGCTGAAACTATGAAACAGTTTGCACCATTTCAGATCAAGGAGGAAAAATGATGAAATCAAAGACAGTCTGGGAAACACTGGACAAAAAGGAAACAAAGAAACTTCATGCATTCTGTGAGGAGTATCGAATTTTTCTAAGTGAATCAAAAACCGAACGCGAGTTCACAGAAAATGCAGTCAAACTCGCTGAAGAAAACGGATTCAAAAATTTAGAAAAAATGAAGGGCACACTGAAAGCCGGTGATCGTGTATATGCTGTCAACCGGAATAAGAATGTCTCTTTGTTTGTCATTGGCTCACAGCCGCTGACAGATGGCATGACCATTCTTGGTGCACATATTGATTCTCCGCGCATTGATCTTAAGCAGCATCCTCTATATGAAAAAGATGGCCTCTGCCTAATGGATACCCATTACTATGGCGGCATCAAGAAGTACCAGTGGGTTGCAAGACCGATGGCACTGCATGGTGTTGTATGCAGGAAGAATGGAACTGCCGTTAATGTCACAATCGGAGAGTCGGAAGATGATCCGGTCCTTGGTATTACGGATCTGCTTGTTCATCTTGCTTCACAGCAGATGAAGAAGCCGGCTTCTGAAGTGATTGAGGGCGAGAAGCTTGATATTCTCGCTGGCTCAATTCCTTCTGCCAGCGCGAAGAAGGATGAAGATCCGGTCAAGGAAAACATCATGAATCTGCTTCATGAGAAATATGATATTGATGAAGATGACTTTATGTCAGCAGAGCTGGAATTAGTTCCGGCCGGCAGAGCGAGAGACTACGGCATTGACCGCTCCATGATCATGGGATATGGGCACGATGATAAAGTGTGTGCCTATACTTCTCTCAGAGCTATTCTGGATGAAACAAATCCTAAGCGTACTTCCTGCTGCATTCTTGTGGATAAGGAGGAAATTGGATCAGTTGGTGCAACCGGCATGCATTCTCGCTTCTTTGAGGATACTGTTGCCGAGATTCTTGACTGTCAGGGACTGACTTCCATCCGGCATCTGAACGACGCTTTCAAGCATTCCAAAATGCTCTCCAGTGATGTGTCAGTCGCGGTTGATCCGCTGTATTCCGATGTATGCGAACTGAAGAACAGTGCCTATCTTGGCAAGGGAATCGTATTCAATAAATATACCGGTTCTCGCGGAAAGTATTCTTCCAATGATGCCAATGCTGAATTCATTGCTGAAGTAAGAGCTGCAATGGACAAAGATGATATCATGTACCAGACTTCTGAACTTGGTGCGGTGGATGCCGGAGGCGGCGGAACGATTGCTTATATTCTGGCTCAGCTGAATATGGATGTCATTGATGCCGGAATTGCAGTGCTGAACATGCATGCACCAAGCGAGATTGTCTCCAAAGCAGACGTATATGAGGGCTATCTTGCTTATAAAGCTTTCCTGAAAAATATTAAGTAGCAATTACAGAATCTTCTGATGCAATCAATGTCAGAAGATTTTGTTCTTTTCGAGTATAATTGAATACACAATAAGGAGAAAAGGAGAACAAGGATAATATGAAACCTGTAAAAAAAGCATCAGAAATGACTGCGAAGGAACTGGCACGATATATTGACCAGTCTGTACTGAAGCCGGAATTTACTGTGGAGGACATTCGCAGATATGCTCAGGAGGGCGTTGATTATGGATGCCGTACGATATGCATCAACCCGGCCTCACTGGACATTGTGGCACCGATGGTCAAAGGAACAGAAACTGGCATCTGTGTAGTATGCGATTTCCCATTCGGACTTTCTACAACAGAATCCAAGGTTAGACAGGCAGTCGAATACTGCTCGAATTATGAAATCGAAGATCTTGATATCGTAGCCAACTATGGTCGTTTGAGAAGCGGCGATCTGGATTACGTTATTAATGACCTGAGAGCAGTTGCAGAGGCATGCCATCGATATCATACCAATGTGAAAACGATTATAGAAACAGATTCGCTGACAATAGATCAGGTTAAGGCAGGTACCAGATGCGCTGTAGAAGCAGGGGCAGATTTCATCAAGTCATCTACAGGCTTTTATACCGGCGGTCCTCAGAACGGTGCTACGAATGAAGTGGTGCAGGCAATGATGGAAGCAGGGGAAGGCAGAATAAAAGTAAAGGGCTCTGGTGCAATCCGTACCCGTGAGCATTTCCTTGAACTGATTGATATGGGAATTGATCGCATGGGAATTGGCTATCGATCCACACCGATTGTGCTGGGTCTTGCGGATAAAGCATAAATACGGGAAATAGATATATGACGGAACAGGAGAAAATGAAACTGGGTGTTCTTTACAATGCAATTCATGATCAGGATCTGATCAGCAAAAGGAACAGATGTCATGATCTATGCTGGCAGTATAATCAGATCAAACCATCCAGCCGTTCAGAAATGTCTGATTTTCTCAAATCAATGCTGGGATCCACCGGTGAACATGTACGGATTGAACTCGGCTTCTGGTGCGATTATGGATACAATATTCATGTTGGGGAAGACTTCTATGCCAACCGGAATCTAACGATACTGGATGGTGCGGAAGTCAGATTCGGGCATAATGTATTCATCGGGCCGGACTGCGGCTTTCATACCGCCGGCCATCCTATTGATACAGTGCGAAGAAATCAGGGAATAGAGTATTCCTGGCCGATTTCCGTTGGTGACAATGTGTGGTTTGGAGCAGGCGTACAGGTTATGCCGGGAGTGACAATCGGTTCCGATACCGTCATTGGTGCCGGCAGCGTCGTTGTCAGAGATATTCCGGATCATGCAGTTGCGGCTGGCAATCCATGCCGGGTGCTCAGACAGATCACGGCTGAGGACGAAGAAACAGTATTCGATTTTCGAAACCGAAAGAAGCAGTAAAGCAGCAGGCAGAAGTACATCTCGGTGATGTTCCTCTGCCTGTTTTCTGATTACTCTTTCTTTTTCAGTTCGCTCCAGCCGAATGGAACGTCATCTGCCCAGCCGGCACTGTGCATCGCTGATGGGTCGCTGTTTTTCATAAATACTCGATCTGCGCTGCTGGAGAATTCTGTTGTACTGCCATCCGACCGAACATAGGAATTGACTCCGCGGGTCGCTTCACTGAACTTCTCTCTTGCCCGATCCTGAACCTCAGAGCGCTTCTGATAAGAGCTCCTGATGGAATATGATATGGAAGATCTCTGCCGGTAAGCCTGCTGATACTGTTCGAAGGCAGAGGTCTGAGCGGCGTGAATGCGCTGATAATCGGCAAACTCCTGCTGTACCTGAACGTTCATCTGATTGCCGATTTTCTTGGTTCGATTCAGCATTCTGGCTTTGATATATGAATCCACCTGCAGAGAACATACAAAGGTGTTGTAAGCATCTGCCATTTCATTCGTCAGCGGAGCAGGCATCATCAATGCATATACACCAGTGACTTCCCAGTCGATATACGCGGCAAGAGCACCGGATGTATCTGCCTGGCCAAACGGCTTCATCGGTTTGCTCTGGGAAGCAATCATATCTGCACTTTGATCGATTTCACGCTGTGCTGCTCCGTAAGCACCGCCATTATTTCCGTAATCCAGAAACTGTTTCCAGAGACGCTTGCCGCTGCCTGCCGATTTCTTTCTGTTGATAAGCATATTTATTGCATCAGCCATTGCTTTATTGGCCGCATTGATAAAACTGTATTCCAGTGCTCTGACCTCTGCACCAAGTACCAGGATTCGCTGCTGCCCCTGCTGAGTATAACTGTATACACGGACAGTTCCGTTCACAATGGCATTATGAATGATCACCGAGTAATCCGACACCCGGGCAGCCATGAATTCCTGATTGGCCTGATTGACGTAGTTTCTGACTTCATTCGGAATGTTATTCAGATATATCCTTGGCAGCTGACAGCTGCTGAGGTATTTGAATGGCTGTCCTTCCGTCAGAGCAGGAACAATCTGATCAAGATACTGGGCTGGGTCAATGAATCTGCGCATAGGTGTTTTGGTCCGCTGATCAAAAACACCTTCCTGATGCCATCCATTTGTCCGCTTCGAATCTGATGGAACTGCTCGCCGCTGTTGTAGAAGAGTGCAGTTCCGTGATCCGGGCTCCAGGCATTGGCCCAGACTGTCAATGGATGACCAAGACTCTGAAAGTGATTGTCAATGTGAGCGGATTTTGTCCATCCATCCGGAATCACTGCCGTTAACATCGGGGTCCCGGTTCCATCTTCCATAAATAGATTGTCCGCTTTTTCAGACTCATCGCGCTCGACAGCAATCTGCTTGCCGCAGTAAGGACAGGCTACATAAGAATCTCCTTTATTGATTTTCAGATCGCCGCCGCAGCTTGGACAGCGGTAGATTTTCAGTGTGGCACTCATTGTGGAAATCCTCTCCTTCATGAATCTGCAATCTGACAGATACTGAGCCTTGAAAAGCATGGTTCAGTATGAAAACCTGCATAGCAGTTCTACTTTGATGGTAGGTTTGGCCCCTGATTTATGCAAGACAGGATTGGTACAGGTATGAAAAAAGCATCCTTCAGGATGCTTCAGTCAGTACAATTCGGGATACAGGTATTCCAGAAACAGCGGAACAATCGTTTCCCAGGATGCTTCACTGTGAGTGCCATCTACAACAACATTCGGGAAGGTATTGCAGCCATGTTCTTCATAAGCGTGATTCAGCTGCAGCATCCAGTCAATATTAGCCGCAAAGCTAATCTTGCGCTTCACTTCCTTGGAACCAAAATCCATATAGATGCGGGTATCTGCTGCCATTTCTTTGCGTTGAATGAGTTCCAGCATTGGCTCCAGATTGATGTCCATCGTGCTTGACAGGCAGGCGGCTTTTGAATAGATATCATTGTATCTGGCAATGCAGTACATGGACATCAGTCCGCCCATGGAACTGCCGCCGATTCCGACCTGTGATCTGTCTTTGGCAATTCGGTATTTTTTTTCACAGTACGGTTTCAAAGTTTTGACAAACCATTCCGCAGTCTGCTGACCGAGCGGCTTCAGCGGAGCAATCCAGGAATCCTCTGCCACATTGTAAGGGCAGTATTCAGCCAGCCGTCTGTTTCCGGTATGATTGCAATCCTGACCGATGACAACCAGGGGCAGGTGCATCTGATCAAGATAATCCTTCATGCCCCAGCTTTTGCCGTAGGTGGCAGTGCTGTCATCAAATAGATTATGACCGTCAAACATGTACAGAACAGGATATTTCTGCTTGGTGCTGTCATAGTCATCCGGCAGATATACATAAACTTTCCGCGGACTCTGCTTCAGCGGTGAAATCGGAAGCTTGAAGATTTCAATTCTTCCCATCGTGCACGGCTCCCATCCATTTGATTCTGTTTTCCGTGCCGTTTTTAATGCGCTCCAGGTTTGATTTGTGCCGGTAGGTTACAAAGCACCATAGGGCAATCAGTGAGATGGTAATCTGAATGCTGCTGTTTGGGATAAAGAAGGATGCGACAGCTTCAATCAGAAGCGATGCAATGCTGGCAGCTGATACCATTCTGGTCAGATACAGAACTGCAAAGAAAGACAGAATTGGGAAAAAGAATCCCCAGAAGTATTGGCGAGTGACGAAGAAAGCAATGCCTAGCAGAAAGCCATAGGCACAGGCGACTGCCTTGCCGCCGTGAAATTGTGCAAAAATCGGAAAGCAGTGTCCGACACAGCAGGCAAGTCCGGCATAGATGATGGCATCCGGGGCAAGCCATATGGCGAGTGCCATGCTGAAGAACGCCTTCATTGCATCCATCAGGGTGACAATAACAGCTGCCGGTTTCCCCAGCACTCTTCCGGCATTGGAAGCGCCAAGGTTTCCGGATCCTTCCTTGCGGATATCCTTGTGGTAGAACACCTTGCCAATGACAAGTGCCCAGGGAATAGATCCAAACAGGTAACTGAGGACAATAACAAGCAGAATACGCATAAGCAATTCCTCCGCAGATCATTTTATCATCATGCAGGCAATTATTGATATAATTACCCGGTCAGAAAAGGGGGACATTGCATGCTGAAAGGCTTTTCAAAATATATCGGGATTCATAAGGGTTTATTCCTTTTGGATCTGACATGCGCGTTTCTGGTAGGATTGGCAGATGAATTCATGCCGATGATGGTGCGCCAGACGATCAATCAATATGTGCCGGAGGGAAACTGGGCTGCAATGTATCGCATGTGCATCATACTGATTGTGATTTATATTGCAAAATTGATTCTGAATCTGATTATCAACTACTGGGGACATGTTTTCGGGGTGCTGCTTCAGGCAGATATGCGAAGAGAATTGTTCGATCATATTGAAACTCTTCCAATTTCTTATTTTGATGAAAATAAGACCGGTTCGATTATGTCCAGAATTACAAATGATCTGCAGGAGATTTCCGAAATGGCTCATCATGGGCCTGAGAACATATTCACCTGTACTGTCATGCTGGTGGTTTCAGCAATTCTGCTTGGACAGATCAACTGGCAGCTGACACTGATTGTTTACTGTACACTTCCTCTGGCAGTGCTGTTTGTTATATTCATCCGTAAAAAACAGCTTGATGCTTTTGAAAAAACAAGAGTCAGAATCAGTGAGATCAATGCGGATGTTGAAACGTCTATTGCCGGGATTCGCGTAACGAAAGCCTATGCCGGAACAAGACGTGAGCAGGAAAAATTTGATATTGCCAATGAAGGATATAAAAATGCACGTGGGAAAGCATATCAGTATCTGGCTCTGTTCAATTCAGGAATGATCTTTTTTACTGATCTGATGTATGTGCTGGTAATTATTGCAGGAGGAATATTCCTGTTCCAGGGCAGGATCAATGCCGGAGACTTTGTGGCTTATCTGCTGTATATATCAATGTTCCTGACACCGGTTAAAAAACTTGTCGATACGTATGAGCAGATTGCAGAAGGTGCTACTGGCTATAAAAGATTCCGCGACCTCATGGCTGTTCCTTCAGAACAAAATGATCCGGGTGCTGCGGATGCCGGACGTCTTGAAGGAGAAATTGAATTCAGAAATGTTTCGTTTCATTATGGAGAAAAGACAGACGATGAAGTTCATGAACAGGTCATTAATCATCTGAATATGCATATCCTGAAAGGACATACAGTAGCGCTCGTGGGACCGTCCGGCGGCGGCAAGTCCACAATATGCAATCTGATCCCGCGATTCTATGAAATTGACAGCGGTGAGATTGATATTGATGGAAAAAACATCAGATCGCTGACACGTGATTCACTCAGAAGAAATATTGGCATTGTGGCACAGGATGTATTTCTGTTCAATGGAACAATTCGGGAAAATATAGCTTATGGAAATCCTGAGGCATCGGAAGCAGAGATTGAAGCGGCTGCAGCCAAGGCAAAAATTCATGACTACATCATGACACTTCCTGACGGCTATGATACCAATGTCGGAGAACGCGGACTGCGTCTGTCCGGCGGACAGAGACAGCGTATATCCATTGCTCGAGTATTCCTGAAGAATCCGCAGATACTGATTCTTGATGAAGCAACCAGTGCCTTGGATAATGCAACAGAAATGCAGATTCAGGAAAGTTTGGAAGAATTGTCCAAGGGAAGAACTGTTCTGGTGGTGGCTCACCGTCTTTCGACAATCCGCAATGCAGATGAGATTATTGTTCTGACTTCACAGGGTATTCAGGAACGCGGCACCAGCGAGGAACTTCTTGAAGCCAGGGGCATGTACTGGCATCTATATCAGTACCAGTTTCAAAATAACTGACATATTAGAAATTAAGCACTGCCGGGTAATGACAGTGCTTTTCAGTGATTCATGATCTGCACGATGCTGCAGGATACCTGATGCTGCGTCCACATGCCTGAATCGGTTAGATCAATGCTGAAGCGATGGCTGAGATGCTCCAAGCGGCAATGAAGTGTATGGCGGTGAATACTCAGTGAAGCGGCTGTCTGTTTGCCTGATCCGCCTTCTGAAATATTGACGGAAATTGTTTATAAATACTCACTGTGATGATCCTGGTCATACTGATGCATATTAGGTGTTTCCTGACTGCAGCAGTCGGCAAGCCTGTCTCGTGACACCTGGCAGATGTCGATGTGAAGTATGCTGCAATCTGTCCGGTGGCGACAGCCCGGATTGCAGCGAGCGTAGTTATTGCTTCATTTCTGACACCATGGTTTACTGCTCAGGTTGCAAAGCATTCAATCAAAAAAAGGTTTCAGTTGATACTGTCAAAGCATAATTAAAACGAGAACTGCAGCGGTTTCTGAAGCTGAGCTCTCGTTTTCTTTATCTAGCGGCCGCGATAATGATTGATCAGACAGCCGGCTGTCAGAATTTCTTTTTCCTCAGGGGTCAGTGTTCCCAGTGTCAGATAGATTTCCTGAATTGAATCATCACTGATGGCAAAGGCCTTGAAGTCATCTGATTGTGACTGCAGTGTCTTCAGTACATTCGGAATAAATACATATACTCCCTTGGCTAGATTCTCAGGATTTTCGGTCAGAAATGGCAGGATGCCCCAGTTAATACAATTGGAGCGATATCGCTTGGTTGCATATTCTCCTGCAAAATTGGCAGATCCGCCAAGCACGCGCTGACAGCTGGCTGCCTGTTCTCTGGCAGAGCCGTCTCCCGGTTTATTAGCATATAATGCAGAACCGACAATTGTATGTGCGGGATTTACACTGATTCCATCCTGTTTCAATTTCTGGAAGATATCATGTATCTCAGCAGGGATGGAACCATTCTTTCTTTCAGTTTCCATTTTCTGAACTTCTTTGGCCTGCGGTACATAATCCGGATCACGGCGTGACAGAGTAAACTCAGCGAGGCGAAGCGGATTAGAACGGAAACTCGAAGTTTCACCGGAAGGAATCAGTTCATCCGTTGTAGTCACTGGATCGTCCAGGTGAGATACGATTTTGACCAGCAGATCGTTGGCGAGTTCGGGTATTTCCGGCCAGTCCTTGATATTTGGCCCAAAACGAAGTTCACAGTCACCATCTGCTTTTTTCCATCCGTTATAAACGCGTTTGTCATAAATTGCGGAATCAAATCTCATTTCCTGAATGGTTTCCGGTTCAGAAACCATATCACTGGCAGCAGTCAGAATGCCCTGATTGGCAGCAGTTGCCGCAACAGATCTGGCATCCATCAGAGCAACTGAAGAGATCTGTCCTTCTCCCGGCTTGGAGCCTTCCCGGTTTGGGAAGTTTCTGGTAGTATGGCGAATCGAGAATTCGTTGTTGGCAGGTGTATCGCCAGCGCCAAAGCACGGTCCGCAGAATGCTTCACGGAAAATACCGCCGGCCTGGATGATGGTGCTCAATGAGCCGTTTTTTACAAGAGCTTCATATACCGGCATGGAATCCGGATATACACTTAAGCGGAACTCACTGCAGCCGGTGCTGTGGCCTTTCAGTATTTCGGCAGCTGCGTTGATGCTGTCAAACGTGCCGCCAGCACAGCCGGCAATGATTCCCTGATCTGCGTGGATCTTTTCGTCTTCTCTGATCTTTGAAAGAAGATCCATGCTTGTTTTGCCGTTCATCTGTTTGTTTGCACGATCCTGAGCTTCCGATAGATATTTCACTGGATTATTCTGGAGCTCATGTATCGGCATAGCATAGCTTGGATGCATGGGCAGAGCAATCATGCATTCAACTTCTGAAAGGTTCAGTTCAATACAGCCATCATAGACTGCTCCATCCTGTACGCTCTGTTTATTAAAGGCGTCTGGACGATTGTGAACTTCATAGTATGTTTCAGTGATGTCATCGGTTTCCCATATGCTGCTCCAGCAGGTGGTTTCCGTAGTCATGGCATCAATCGCATTGCGGCAGTCCTGACTCAGACAGGCGATTCCCGGGCCGGCAAATTCCATGACTTTATTCTTGACATAGCCATTAGCATATGTGGCTGCGACAAGTGACAGTGCCACATCGTGCGGACCGACACCCGGTCGGAGTGTTCCGGTCAGGTAGATCAGCACGACTTCCGGTTTTTTCATATCATAGGTTCTCTGTACGAGCTGTTTGGCAAGTTCTCCGCCGCCTTCACCGACACCCATTGTTCCAAGGGCACCATAACGGGTATGAGAATCAGAACCGAGGATCATCCTGCCGACACCGCTCATCATTTCACGGTTATAGGAATGGATGACAGCCAGGCAGGGCGGTACATAGATGCCGCCATAGCGACAAGCGGCAGAAAGACCGAACTGATGATCATCTTCATTAATGGTTCCGCCTACTGCACAGAGAGAATTGTGGCAGTTGGTCAGTACATAGGGAATAGGAAACTGCTTCATGCCGGAAGCTCGGGCGGTTTCAATGATACCGACATAGGTGATGTCATGACTCGTCAGACTGTCAAATTTTACATGCAGGGTATCTGATTCAGAATGATCATCGTGAGCATTCAGAATGCCATATGCCAAGGTCTTGTTTCGGCCGGCTGTGACATCGGTATTTTCCGGAAGAACATCCGGTTTCTGATTCCGATAGATTACTTTTGTGTCATGCAGGATCATGGGATGCTCCTTTCTTATAACTGGCTGATTACAGCATCAGTAAACGCCTGAGTGCTGGTATTTCCGCCGACATCCTTTGTGATATGGCTTCCTTCTGTATATACAGCTGCGATTGCATGGTTCAGTTTTTGAGATTTATCTTCCATGCCGCAGTCATTGAGCATCATCGCAAATGCCATCAGAATAGCACTTGGATTAGCAATATTCTTTCCGGCAATATCCGGTGCGGAGCCATGGACCGCCTCATAGATTCGGGTAGAGCTGCCAATGTTGGCACTTGGCGCAAAGCCAAGTCCACCAACTAGGCCGGCACATAGATCACTGATGATATCACCATAGAGATTTGGAGCTACCAGTACATCGAACTGACCTGGATCAATAACCAGCCGCATCGTCAATGCATCAACGATTACGGTATCTGCTTCAATCGTCGGAAATTCATCAGCGACTTTTCTGAAAGAGTCCAGAAACAATCCATCAGTCAGTTTCATGATGTTTGCCTTGTGGACACAGGTTACTTTTTTACGGCAGTTTCTGACTGCATACTCAAAGGCAAACCTGCAGATGCGTTCACTGGCACTTCGAGTAATCAGCTTGATGCCATTAGCCGTGTCCTTATCCAGCATATATTCAATGCCTTTATAAAGATCTTCAGTATTCTCTCGGACAATAACCAGATCGACGTTATCATAGCGGGTTCTGACCCCCGGCATAGATTTAACCGGTCTCAGATTCGCGTAGGTTTGAAATTCCTGACGGAGCTGCACATTAAGAGAACGAAAGCCGCTTCCGATCGGCGTAGCAGTAGGGCCTTTCAGTGCCCAGCCAGTATTTCTGATAGCGTCTATCAGTCCCTCCTGAAACAATCTGTGTGTCTTCTCAAATGTCTCCGCTCCAGCCTGCCAGGTGCTCCAGTCAATGCCGCAGTGCAGTGCTTCAGAAACCCTGATTGCACTTTCTGCTATTTCCGGGCCTATCCCGTCACCGGGTATCAATACAGCTTTCATGACTTGATCTCCTTTATTCGATGTCATCATTATAAACCATGAGTATATATTTGCCTGTTTCGGTTTGATCTTAAGCGCGGTTTGGGACACAATTATACGTAAGCAATTAAGGAGGCAGGATGTATGGCGATGATTTATCCTGATGTACCGGCGCTCTCAGAAGAAGAAGCGGAAATGCTCTGCAAGGAATACCGATGCAATAATTTTATTAATCCGGAAGAATCTGAAAAATATGGTGTTAAGCGCGGTCTGCGGAATACGGATGGAACCGGTGTTCTGGCCGGTCTGACCAATGTCTGCGATGTCATTGGCTATGATCGCAGTTCGGATGGAACGATTGTTCCCATTCCAGGTGAATTGATCTATCGCGGCTATCGTCTCCAGAGACTGGTACGGGAAGCAGTGGAAAAGGATCGTTTTATGTTTGAAGAAGTCATGTGGCTGCTGCTGCTTGGAAGTCTTCCGGATAAGAAGAATCTTGATCGTTTCCGTGAAATTATCGAGTCCCACCGTCGTCTTCCGGATGGTTTTGCTGAAACCATGATCATGAGTGCACCATCACCAAATATTATGAATAAGATGTCCCGTTCTGTTCTGGCAATGTATTCCTATGACGAACATGCAGAGGATACTTCTCTGGAAAACATCCTTCGACAGTCAATTAATCTCTGCGCAGAACTGCCAACGATGATGGTTTATGCTTATCAGACAAGACGTCATGTCTATGAACAGCAGTCAATGTACTATCATTATCCGATTCATGGCCAGTGCACTGCAGAACATATATTATCAACATATCGGCCGGACCAGTCCTTTACTCATGAGGAAGCCAAACTTCTGGACCTGTGTCTTGTTGTACATGCAGATCACGGCGGCGGCAACTGCTCCGCGTTTGCAGACCGGGTTGTCTCCAGTGCTGGTTCTGACACCTATGCAGCAATATCTTCTGCAATCAACACATTGAAGGGGCCTAAGCACGGCGGTGCCAATCTGAAGGTTATGAATCAGCTGGATGACATCATGACGAATGTGAATGATAAAGAAGATGATGAAGAGGTGCTGAATTATCTTCGTGGAATCCTGAGAAAAGAAAACGGAGATCATTCGGGCCTGATTTATGGAATAGGTCATGCGGTCTATACAATCAGTGATCCAAGAGCGCAGATTCTAAAAAAACATTCGAAGCAGATGGCAGAGAAGAAGGGTATGAAGGATCAGTGGAATATGCTGAATGCCATTGAACGTCTGGCTCCGCAGGCTTTTGAAATGGAAAAGAAATCTGACAAGCGGGTCTGTGCCAATGTTGATCTATTCAGCGGTCTGATCTATCGGATGCTTGGCATCGCAGAAGAGCTCTACACACCGATTTTTGCCTGTGCTAGAATTCCCGGCTGGTGTGCTCATCGCATGGAGGAAGTAGAATTTGCCAATCGGATTATTCGACCTGCTTACAAGTATGTCGGTGAGAAGGAACGAGAGTACACTTCTCTGGAAGAGCGAGGCTGAAACATTTCGGAAATGTCAAATGACATCAGTTTGAAATAGTCCTGTGCAGATTCAGCAGCACAGGATTCTTTCAAGATGTACAGAAGCAGCTGAAAACAGTTGATTTGGACTGAATAACAAGTGTTTCATTTGCCTGCGTCGGTGCTATAATCGTGGCATTATGAAAAAAAGATCGGGATTTAATAAAAAGAAACGGACAGTTCGTCCGCTGCATACGGAAGCAGATGTACCTGATTCAGTGAAGCATGCTGCAGAAGATGAAAGCTCATCGGAAGCAGTTCTGAAAGAAGCACAGAAAAAAACAGTAAAGAAGCGAATGCCTGCAGAAAAAGAAAAGACAGGACTGGATGCGTTTCCGGGCTGGATGATCTTTGCAGTCATGCCGCTGTTCTATATCTATGAGGAAGCAATGCTTTCGGTCTTTACAGGTTCAAATACAGTCTCTATCCCCTATCTTGGATATATGCTGGCAAGTGCATGCGCATTCGGCATTCTGACTGCGCTGCTGATATCTCTCTTCAGAAAGCAGAAGCACCGCAGTACAGTACTGAATCTGATCCTTTATCTGTCTGTTTCCAGCTATACCATAGCAGTTATCATCAAACTGAGTTTTCAGGTATTCATGAATCCGAAATCTGTTTTTTCCGGAACAGGAGATGCAGTGGGCGGATTTGCCGGATCTATCTTCAATGCAATTAAAGGAAATATTCTGATTATTCTGGCATTGTTTTTACCGGCAATTATTCTGCAGATTATAAACAAAAGAAAGAGTTTTGTTTCTGCACATCCTAAATTGAAACAGAATCTGATCATGCTGGCGGTCAGCGCAGCACTGATAATCTCACAGTCACTTGGCATGGCATCCAATTCCCGAGCCAGCAGTCAGGCAGGTACGGATTATGATTTCAATGCGTCTGTTCCATCCTTTGGATTGATTACTGCTCTTGTGCTGGACACATATCATGTGCTTGCCGGAACTTCGGCAAGTACGGGATTTATTTCTGATGCATCTGAAGAAATACCAGAAGCAAGTGCCGAAGCGACACCTGTCATCTATGGCAGAAATGAGATGAATATCGATTTCAAAAACCTGGCTGACACCACAGATAATGAACAGCTGAAGACCGTAGATCAGTTTATTGCTTCTGAAACACCAGCCGGCAAGAATGAGTATACCGGCATCTTCAAGGGGAAAAATTTAATCTTTATCTGTGCCGAAGCATTTTCATTCGGCCTCATTGATCCAGTAATAACGCCAACGCTGTACCGTCTAAGTTCACAGGGCATCAGGTTTAGTGACTATTATCAGCCAGCCTGGGGAGGCAGTACCACAACAGGAGAGTATTCTACACTGACTGGGCTGATTCCAATGGATGGTGTCAACTCCATGAAAGCAACCATTGGTCATGATCTATCAGCATCTATCGGCAATCAGCTTCAGAAACTTGGCTATTTCTCGCGCGCTTACCACGATAATTCTGATACCTATTACAGCAGAAACCTGACTCATGAAAACTTTGGCTATGAGAAATTCATTGGCTATGGAAATGGTATGGAAGAGGGAATCAGCTGGCACTGGCCCTGCAGTGATGATGAGATGATGCAGTGGACATATCCTCTGTATAAAGATGAACAGCCATTCAGTATTTATTACATGACGGTCAGCGGACATGCGGCATATACGGAAGGATCGGACGCCATGGCAGTCAGAAATCTGGATTATCTGAGAGAGACATTTCCGTCATTCAATAAACATTCTGAGAAGGTGCAGTGCTATCTGGCAGCTAATTACGAACTGGAAAAGGGACTGACATATCTTTTGAATTCTCTTGAGGATGATGGAATTCTGGATGATACAGTTATCGTACTTACTGCAGATCATTATCCCTATGGTCTGGAAAAGAGCGCTGCCTGGGATAATGAAGTCAGCTATCTGGACGAATTGTATGGATATACTGTGGAAGCCGGCAATCAGCCGGAACGTGACAAGAATACTCTGATCATCTGGTCCGGAAGTATTGAAGGTCAGAGCATTTCTGTAGATGATCCTGTTTCCAGTATTGATATTATTCCTACACTGAGCAATTTATTTGGGACGGAATATGATTCCCGCCTATATGCAGGCAGAGATGTATTTTCGAATGATACTCCGCTTGTCATGTGGATGGATCGCAGCTGGAAGACAGATTTAGGTTTCTATAATGCCTATTCGGGAGTATTTACTCCCGCAGAGGGTTTTAGTCAAGATGATATTCCAAGTGGCTATGCAGATCGTATTGTCAATCTGGTGCGAAACAAATTCACATTTTCTCAATCGGTTCTGGATTTGGATTACTATGCGCATGTCTTTTCCAATCCCGATAAATAATCTAAAATATTGACATGGAAGAACTGGCAGAACTGATCAATGAAATAATACAGTCCGCATACAGTCTGATGG
>SABF01000222.1 GCA_009929095.1 Erysipelotrichia bacterium | reverse complement strand
TGAAGGACTTTGCCTTCTTGAGTTCGGAAAGCACATCGGTCAGCTGATTCCACTCTGGGTGATCAAAGGAAGGGCGAAGAGGGCTGTCGGAGAACTTTGTGCGTTTTCCTCTTGTGCCCCATTCGCTGCCATAGTAGATGCAGGGAATGCCGGGCATTGCATACATCAGAGCATAGGTCAGCGGCAGATCTTTTTCTGGCTGATCCAGCACTGAAGCAAGGCGATCCACATCATGATTATCGCCAAAGGAAAGCAGATTTTTCCCTCGGTACAGTGTCCACTGATCCGGGCCAAACTGTCGGTTCAGCGAGTAGCCGATTTCAAACAGGTTGTGCGTATTCATACTGGAAAACAGTCCTTTGCGGCATTCATAGTTGGTGACGCTGTCCAGCATGTCATCTTTCAGCAGACTGTTGTAATCACCGCCGATCATTTCGCCCAGCAGGAAAAACTCAGGGTCGCGGTCCTTGAGATGATGATGCAGTTCGCGAATGAAATCCTGATTTAGGCAGTAGGCAACATCCAGACGCAGACCGTCAATACCGAATTCTGCAATCCATTGATCCACACGATCCAGAAGATATCTTCGAACTTCAGGGTTGTTCAGGTTCAGTTTAACCAGTTCGCCATGTCCTTCCCAGTTTTCATAAGTGAAGCCATCCTGATTCTGGCTGCTGCTGTAGTCAATAATGAACCAGTCTGTGTATCTTGATTCCCATTTATGCTTCAGAACGTCCTGAAATCCATAGAAGCCTCGACCGACATGGTTGAAAGCACCATCCACAACAACATTGATGCCGCTGTCATGAAGCGCATCTGCAACTGCAGCGAAATCCTCATTGGTACCAAGCCGGCAGTCAACCTCAGCGTAATCTCTGGTATCGTATCCATGTCTGTCGCTTTGAAATACTGGGCCGAAGTATACTGCAGTGATTCCCATTTTCTTAAGGTGCGGGATCCAATCCAGTACTTTGAGAATTCGGTTTGTCGAGATGCCGTCATTCTCTAGCGGAGCACCGCAGAATCCAAGCGGATAAATCTGATAAAACACCTGATTGAAGTCCATTAGTCGAATTTTCCTTCCTTGAACATCCGAATCATTTCAGAGGTCAGCGAAGCATTATCCATGGAATCGATTTCCTCATTTCTGTCCTTCCATTCACCAAGACGCAGTTCTTCTTTTTGAAGTGTCAGTCTGCAGTCTCCATGAACACGACATGTATATCCAAACAGCAGGGTGGATGAAAAACTCCACGGCTGGGATTTGAAGTATTTCAGATCTGAAACATGAAGCCCGGTCTCTTCGAAGGTTTCTCTTATCACGGTCTGCTCAATAGTTTCGCCGATTTCGGCATAGCCGGCAATCAGAGCATATTTCTGATAAGGCCCATGTGCATACTTGGTGACCAGTATCTGGTTATGATCATTGATGACAGCAACAATGACAGCCGGATTAATGCGGGGGTAGATCAGCTGACCGCAAGTTGGACAGCGCATAGCCCGCTCTTTCTCATCCCGGATCATCTTTGTTCCATCTGTACCGCAGTATTGATTCTCCTGGTACCAGCGATATAGCTGCCAGCCGGTAATACAGGCAAAGCCAAGGAACTTCGGCTCATAGGAACGGGCGAACCGAAAGGGCATGGATATAGTGTTCTGATCTGTGAGATCTGTCAGGTAGAATGCGGTATCATCAATGCGAAACAGATAAGTAAATGAGCGGCTGCTGCTGACTTCATCGTAATGGAAAAAGGTGTGATCCGGCTTCAGAAGTACATTATTTCCATGATAGGACAAGAGAAAATCATTGCTGTGCGGTTCGCGCGGTTCAAATTCATTATGAAACTGATGAGGTGCAATATCCTGGATCATGAGATTCTCCGTTCCAGTGGTTATAAAGAATGCTCGCCTGCGGCGAGCTCACTTAATTATTATAGCAAAGAGATTTTGACATTTAAAGACTGGCAGATCAAAATCAATCTGCTATATTGTAGTTACATAGAGATACCGATTCCAAGACATGAAAGGAGGATGGTTCTCATGAAGAAGGTGCTTCTTAATTATCATTGATCGTTTCTTCGGATGAATGCAGAAAATCTCCGGAGAAACGGAAGATGCCGAATTGGTTATCCATCAGAAGAGTTGGTGCCATTGAGAGGAATGCAGCCAAACAGAGCGTTATAACATAGAGGAAAACCAGCGGTATTCAGAGAAAGGTTTGTCAGAATATCAGGAAAGTAAATTCTGCAAGAGGACAGACCAATGGGATATAGGAATATAAAACTGAATAGATAACGAAGATTCCGACGTAAGTCGGATGAATAAATCAGGATACAATTCCTGAAAGAGTGTCTCATAGATCAAAATGAGAACTGAAACACATCTGTTTCTGATGATATCAAGAGAAATGATCTCATTGAAACCGCATCTTCGTCCATCTCGTGAAAGCAGCGAAAGCTGACAGATGGAATATTAAAATCTGATTTCGAAAGATATAGCAGCTGATAAATTTAAGAAATCAGTCCGGCGGCATGATCAGAGTATTGAGTTTCATGAAACAGAAAGACATGTTAGCAAAAGGATTCCGCATTGATCAGTCAGACTGAATATCAGTCATAATGCTGAGCGGAATCCTTTTTTAATATCAGGGACTCCTGGATCCGTCAGAAAACAGAAAAAGGAACTGATCCTGGCATCTGGCGCGATCAGTTCCCGACTTATGATTCAGATTGGATAATGACAGGAGTTATGGAATTTCCAGTGAACGGAGCAATTGACCGGCAAAGAATTATGATCCGGCTGAAGCAGCAGGCGAAGCTGAAGCATCTGCTGTTTCGCCTGCTGCATTCAGAATTGCATCAGAAGGTTTATTCGCTTCGTCATCCCAGCCTTTGAGATACAGACACCAGTATTCATCATAGGTGAGTTTGGAGGCAGTGACTGCCTGAGCCAGTTCCTTGCCAAGATAGCGATAATGCCAGGATTCAAATTCATAGCCGGTAATTGTTTCCTTGCCTTCCGGGTAGCGCAGAATCCAGCCGTAATCCATGCAG
>SABF01000221.1 GCA_009929095.1 Erysipelotrichia bacterium | reverse complement strand
CTGCCAGAATACCTGCCATTCAAGAAATTTATAAATATATGCCAGAATAACCATCAGAGTCACCGGATTAAACAGGATTTCAAAACCGCGATAATAGAGACTTCCGGTCATGCTCTGCGACAGTGCAATAACCGTCAGTGGATTCAGGAAAACAATCAGCATCAAAATCATAAGCGTTCTGATCATTTGATCTTCCTTTGATTTAGCCAGTGCAATTACAGCAGCAACACCTGCCCATCTGAGTGCTGTGACCATGATACCAAGCAGATCAGAATGAACAAACAACTGATCGGCAACAGTATCTGTTACCGGATATGCCTTGAAATAATCAAGATAGGATACAGTGCCTGCCGGAAGTACCAGTCTCAGGATCAGTGAACATACTGCAAGTACAGCCGGAAGAACGAAATAGAAGATTATTACAGCATGATCAAAGAAGTATTCTTCACTTCTGGAAATGATGCGTCTTGGTTTCTTACGATAGCGGAATACCAGGAACCAAGCATAGATGATCTGGATTGTCCATGCAAGCAAAGGATACCTAGAGCATAGATTCAGAAACACATAGAATACCAGCGGTATGGCAAAGGTAAAGGCATCGAATAGTGATCTGATCTTGCGGATGGAGAACAGATATACCGTAAAGCAGAGGACCATTTCTGATGCAAGGAAAAGAAAGGATTGAGAAGCAGCCATACCTGCTGTCAATGTAAATAAAAGCAGATATTTGATCTGTTCATCGCCTTCTTTGACATAGGTATACATGACATACACACTCAGCGTTACAAAGAATAAACGGAACAGTTCTCCTGAACTGGACAGAGCCGTTGTGAAGTTGCCGCTGAACAGCAGAAATATCGAAATGCATATACCCAGCCATTGGTTTCGAAGATGGAATCCCCAGACAATATTCACCACAAGCATAGCGGTCAATGCATAATACAGTGTTTCTTCAAAATACATCAGGATCGTCGCTGTGATATTGATTGTCGGGTTCACCGCATTGATAAAGTAGCTGAATACCGACGTAAAGCTGTAATACCCCTGAAAGCGCACAGCCTCTGTATTTACAACTGCCGCAAATGTCTCAGGACTGCCGATGCGTTTAGTCATGGAAATCACAAAAAAGGCTGCATATGCTATTACAATCAGTGTCCGCCACCGAAACAGTTTACGGAATACTTCTTTGTACTGCCAAATGGTAAATCCAAGCGCAAACAGCAGGACAAGACCGGTAACCACGGCATTCCACATAAATGGAAGACCGGCAAGCTGGGAAGGAAAGTAGCACAATTCCAGCACTGTAAGAAGCACCGCAAAACCAATCGGCGCCGAAAATCCATATCCATGTTCTTTCATCAGTTTCTTTGTGCCTGCTCCAATACCTTCGCACAGAATCAGCACAAGAACTGCAAATATAACTGCTGTATTCATCCAAACCCCTTTGCTTAACAAACCGATAACATTGTACCCCAAATCAGCTATGCTTGATACTCATAAGAAAACTGAGCCTCTTCAGAAAGACTCAGTTTTCAGAGATGATATTCAGTTTCTCAGAATCAATACTCAGGCATCTGAGGTGCCGGAGCAGGTGCAGCTTTTTCAGGAACCTGTGCTACTGCAGCTTCGGTAGTAATGAACAGACCGGAAATGCTTGCAGCATTCAGCAGTGCAGAACGAGTTACTTTAGTCGGATCGATGATACCGGACTTAAACATATCAACCCAATCACCGCTCTTAGCATTAAAGCCGAAGTTCTTCTTCTGAGCGATCTGCTTTTCGTAGATTTCATTGCCATCATATCCGGCGTTTTCTGCGATCTGCATAATTGGTTCCTTCATGGCATCGAGGACAACATTCATGCCTCTCTGTACATCTGTCACATCAGATTTCAGAGAATTTCTAGCATTCTGGCATGCTTCAACAAGTGCCAGTCCGCCGCCGGTAACAACACCTTCAGCGACAGCTGCCTTAGTAGCATTGAGTGCATCTTCAATGCGGAGTTTCTTATCCTTGAGTTCTGTTTCGGTGGTAGCACCAACCTTGATCAGAGCTACACCATTTGTCATTTTGCCCAGGCGTTCCTGCAGTTTCTTCTTATCATAATCAGACTTTGTATTCTCAATTGCAGCACGAATTTCCTCTGCTCTTGCAGCTACATCTGCCTTCTTGCCCTTGCCGCCGATAATCGTGGTCTTATCCTTGCCGACAGATACCTTCTTGGCAGAGCCAAGATCAGCCATCTTCATATCAGCGAGGTTCATATTCAGATCCTTGGCATAGAACTTTGCACCAGTCATGCAGGCAATATCAGCCAGCATATTCTTGGAGTTGTCACCGAAGCCAGGAGCCTTGGTAGCTACTACATTAAATGTGCCGCGGAGCTTATTGATGATCAGAGTGCTCATAACTTCATTATCATAGTCATCAGCGATCAGAAGAAGCGCACGATTGCTCTTGACGACTTCTTCCAGGATAGGAAGGATGTCCTGAATGGTGTTGATCTTCTGATCAGTTACCATGATCAGCGGATTCTCCAGGGATACTTCATTCTTATCATGGTCAGTAACCATATAAGGAGATACATAGCCTTTGTCATACTGCATGCCTTCTGTCATTTCCAGAACGGTTTCAAAGGATTTAGATTCATCAACGTTGATGACTCCGTCATTGCCGACTTTATCCATTGCTTCAGCAATGATATTGCCGATCTCTTCATCACCGGATGAAACAGTAGCAATGTTCTTGATATCTGCGCTGGTGCTGACTTTATGAGAATTCTTCAAGAGTTCATCTGCAATAACATGGGATGCCTTTTCAATGCCCTCTCTCATCAGTACTGGGTTAGCGCCCTTATCTACTGCCTTCAGACCATTGGTGATCATTGCCTGAGCAAGCAGTGTAGCAGTAGTAGTGCCATCACCGGCAGATTCATTGGTGTTGTTGGCTACTTCATAGACCAGCTTGGCACCCATATTCTCAAATCTGTCTTCGAATTCGATTTCCTTGGCAATTGTCACACCGTCATTAGTGATCAGCGGTGAACCATAGGATTTTTCCAGAACAACAT